>CAYOVS010000152.1:0-4825 GCA_964407445.1 uncultured Peptococcaceae bacterium | reverse complement strand
ATATATACTCCATTCTACTTTATCAGGGTTGCCCCTGTACACAATCGAAAGCAATTGGCTTGGCCAATATCCAAACCGGCAAAGCGGATCATCCTGTTTTATTACCTTTGCTGCTCTGCTCTCTCCATGTGGGTGATCCCAAAACCTCCATTCAGGCAAATCGCACATATCTTTTTATTATATACTTGATTTAACAAAAATACAAGGATAATTTTCCATATAACACGCATTTTTGTTTTAGCAAAAAAATTTTCTCAGCCACGGCAAAGGGGCTTTTTCCTTTCGTCAACACTAAGATTGTAGTTTTTATTGTATTTTACCCATTTTTCCATTATACTAAAAATAATATTATCAAAAATAATCGTATTGTCTATCATCACCAGACCAAAGCGAGGCTTCATGCTTACCTACGAAATCTCCAAACAACCGGGACAACCCCTGTATGAACAATTATACCGCTGCATCCAAAAAGACATTCGCCAGGGAAAGCTGATTGCCGGGGAAAAGCTGCCCTCCAAACGCAGCCTGGCCCAGCATCTTTCCATCAGCGTAGCCACGGTGGAAAACGCCTATAATCAGCTTTTGGCCGAAGGTTATCTGCAAGCAAAAGCCAAAAGCGGTTATTATGTGGCCAAAATCACCGTTTCCCCCATTGCGCAACCGCCTGCGCCAACAGCCCCCTTGCTGGAAAGCAAAACCAAGGAGGCTTTTTTAAATTTGCGCTCCAACAGCCCCAGCCGCCGAGATTTTCCTTTTTCTGTATGGACACGGCTGATGCGCAAGGTAATGGCGGAGCAGGACAAACAACTGCTGCAGGCCACCCCGGCCCAGGGTGCGCCGGAACTGCGCGCTGCGATTGCTTCCTATTTATATTACTTTCGGGGAATGCAGGTGGATGTTTCGCAGATCGTGGTAGGCGCGGGAACAGAATATTTATATAATCTGCTTATTCAATTGCTGGGACGGGATAACACGTTTGGCGTAGAAAACCCGGGATACACCAAAATTCCCTTGATCTACCGGATCAACGCTGTTCCCTTTGTCTATATCCCCTTGGACAAACAAGGTCTGTCTTTGACCATGCTGGAGCAAAGTCCTGCCAACATCCTGCATATCTCCCCCTCCCATCAGTTTCCGACCGGGATCGTCACCCCCATCGGCCGCCGTCAAGAGCTGCTGCAATGGGCGTCGGCAGCAGAAAACCGCTATATCATCGAGGACGACTACGATAGTGAGTTTCGCTTCAGCGGCAAACCCATCCCTTCCCTGCAAAGCATCGACGAGCAAGGGCGGGTGATTTACGTCAACACCTTCTCCAAAACCATTGCCCCCTCGATGCGTATCAGCTATATGATCCTGCCGCCACCGCTGGCCGCCCGCTTTAGCCGGGAAATGAGCTTTTACGCCTGCACGGTGCCAAGCTTTGAGCAATATACGCTGGCCAAGTTTATCCAAGAAGGATATTTTGAGCAGCATATCAACAGAATGAAAACCATGTACCGGGGGAAACGGGATCAGGTGATCTCCGCCATCCGGGAAAGCCCACTAAAAAACAAGGCCACGATCCTGGAGCAAAACGCCGGCCTCCATTTTTTGCTGCGGGTCCAAACCAACAAAAGCGATCAGCAGCTGATGGCTTTAGCGGCAGAGCAGGGAATCCTCTTTTCCTGCCTTTCCCAATATGTACATGGGCACAAGGAGGCGTATGCCCATCATATCTTAGTCAATTATTCTGCACTGGACTGCGCCCGGCTGGAAGAAGGGTTTCATCAGTTGGCCTTGCTGCTGGAAGAATAAACACATTTTGCTAACCGCACAGAAAACGGGGCTATCGCATCCAGCGATAGCCCCGTTTTTGTAACACCCTTTATCTGCATCCCTTTACCAGGTTTGCAGCGGCTCCAGACGGAAGGTGGCCGCAAAGGCATTGAGCCGAGCGCCCCAGCCTTCGGTATATTCGGCGGGATAAGCGCAAACCACCAGATACCAGCCCAGCTGGCCTTGGATCAAATAGGCGTCACTGCTTTGCAGATTGCCATACCCATCGATAACGGTGTGGCCGCTGAGAAAATACCGCTTGGCGGCAGTGCCGTCCGCTAACACCGTATCGGCGCTGTCAAGAATTTCCCCGGTATTGATCACCAGCTCCCCCGGAGCGGCACCTTGCCCAGTCAGCAGCTTTGGCAAATCAGCATCCTGTGGCAGCAGCCACAGGCTCAGCACCACATCATGGGCGTCGTTGACTCCCCAAGCGCAAAGGCTTTGCTCATACTCCGCCACGCGACCCCACCAAAGATCCCCATCGGGATAATACAGGGAGCAGCCCAAGCCGACATACAGCAGGCCGGGCATGGCATCCGGCTGGCCTTCCAGGGAAATCTCCAGGTTTACGGCACTTGGCCGGTTCGAGCCGCCGGTCAGCACCAGCCCGCGCACCGCCTGCCACAGCGTTTCACTAGTTTCTGCCAAAGAACCGGTATAGAGCTGTCCCAGATAGGTCAAACTGCCGTCGTCATTTTGGCGGGCAACCAGCAAAGGCTGCCCCATGCTGGAATACTCGGTAAGCCAACCATCCTCCATGGTCATGCCGCCTGCCATCACCACTTTTTCGGGGACGTCTACCAGCAAACGGTAGGTCAGCGCGTATACCTGCACCGGCTGGGACAAAATATCGGCAAAAGAATCGGTGAGCTCCATGCTGTTGACCTTGGCATCAAGGATCGCATACTCCTCCGATGCCTGCTCCTGTATTGCCGCTTCGCAAGCCAGATACGCCAAGGCCAGGGCGTCTCCATCCGCAAACTGACCGCCGGGCTGCAAAACAGCAGCTTGCGGTGGTTCCGCGCCGCCGGTTTGGCTGACAGAAAGACCCACCAGCTGCAATAGCTGCTCCACCGTCTCCGCGCTCTCCGCAAATTCCTTGATATCCTGTCGGTTTAGCGTCACAGCAGCGTCTTCCTTTGTCAGAGAGCCGGTGAACACCCCTTCTCCGCTGCTATCTACAAATTGATATTGCCAGTCCAGCCGATCCACGTTATCGATCAGCGCCAGCAAAACCGTGGCATAGGGTCTCATGGTTTCGTTGATACGGTCTGCCGCAGTAAACTGGTTTTCAAACAATAGGCGCAGCACATAGGGCTGCTGGCTGGTTTCCAGCTCCAGCGTATAATTGCCAAGCACGTCCCCCACCCCCAACAAGGACAAAAGGGCGCTATCAGCCGAGGCATCGCCCAGATAGGGATTGCGGGCAGCAAACAGCTCCTGCGCCAAGGTGGCGACGGTTCCGTCCGCAAGCCCCGCGTCCTCCCGGCTGCCGCCGCTGAAGGTGCAGCCCACAGCCAAAGCAGCAACAACCAGCACAGTCAGCAAGGTGAATACCGTAAATTTTGGTTTTTTAGCGATCAAGGTAATTCTCTCCTTTAAATTCTTTTTACTTCCGTTCATCGTCGTAGCCGCAAAAAACCATTGTTTTTCGGCAGCAGAAGATTGCACGGATAACATCGACAACAGCATGTTGCCATACTCTTTTCGGCAGGCATCACCCAGGCGAACCAAAACGGCCTCATCGCAGGCCAGCTCCCCATCATTTTTGGCCAGACGCGCCGCCAGCCACACCAGCGGATTGAACCAATACAGGGACAGGCAGACGCAGCGCAGACAAGCCCACCACAAATCCCCATGGCGCCAGTGGGTCAGCTCATGGAGCAGCACATATTCCAGATTGCTGCTGTTCACCTGGGCATTCAGATACACCGCTGGACGGAACAGCCCAAACAGGCAGGGCGAAGACAAGCCGGGGCAAAAATACACCGGCAAAGCACAAGCAACCTGCTTGCCCACATCCACCCGCCGTTTTTGCAAAGCCCGAGCAAAACGCAGATTGGCCAGCAATTGCCCCAGTCCCACCGCCAAAACACCGGCTCCCCAAAGCAGCAGCCACCGACTGCCCACTGTTTTGACAGCCGTTTGCGCCCGTCCAAAGGTCTCGCCCGCTGACGGCTGGGTTATCCCAGAGCTGCTGCCAGCATCGGCGGCAGCGGCAGCAGCTGCATCGACTGTTGCGGCGGATTCCCCATCAGTTGCGGTTTCTGGGACAGTTTGCACTAAGGGCAGCAATTGCGGTATTTGTAGCTGCCAGCCCACATTTGCCAGCGCCTGGGGGGTCAGCAGATTCTGCACACTCCAATCCAGGCTGCCGATTTGCCAGGGCAGCAGTAGCCGCAAAGCCACCAAAAGCCACAAGCCATACTGCAAACGCAGTCTGATCCGGCCTTTGCACAAGCGGCGCAGCACCAGCAAGATCAAAATCAGAACCGATGACGACAGCACGGTTCCCCAAAAAAATTCGCTCATTGCACACCCCCCCTGCTATGCGCCACAGGTGCATCCCCTTGGTCTAAAATCTGCTTTAGCTCCTCTATATCTTCCCTGCTTAAGCGATTACTTTCCACTAAAGCACTCATCAGCAAGCCCACTTTACCGTGAAAGGCTTTCTCCAAAAGCTCCTCAGTTTCTTGCAGCACTACCTGAGAACGGCTGACAGCAGGCGTATACAGCCTGGCTTTGACGCCCTGTCTGTAGCAAACCGCGCCTTTGGCCTCCAACCGGCTGAGCAGCGTTTTGATCGTGCTGGGCGCCCAACCGGTCCCAGCCCTGACGCTGTGCACAAGCTGGGTAATTGTCAGAGGAGCGGTTTGCCAAAGATGCTCCATGATCCGCCACTCACTGTTACTAAGATTGATTTGCTTTTCTTCCGCCATAACCAGCTTCCCTTCATTTTAGTTTATGTTTGTAGACTACAATATAGCACGATAGACTACAAATG
>CAYOVS010000151.1:0-4856 GCA_964407445.1 uncultured Peptococcaceae bacterium | reverse complement strand
AATCAGCTTCGACCCCGAGCGCTATTTGGCCGGCTTGCCCCAACGGGCGGCCTATACCTGGGCCTTTCAAACAGAAGAGCCTTTTGCGCTGGCAAGCTCGCTGCCAGCGGATATCAGCTCCTGGGTGGATGTTTCCACCGCCATCGTGCTGGATTTCAATCAGCCGGTAGACCCGGCCACGGTAGACGGGGCGCTGGGGATTCACCCAGAAATCGCCGGTACCTGGCAGACGGAGGGCAAGCAGCTCACCTTTATCCCGGAGCAGCCTTTGGACTATGCCACGGTATACGAACTCTTTATCGGCGAGGAATTGACCAGCACCGATGGGGAAACGCTAGCGGAGGACGTCACCCTGCACTTTGAAACTGCCAGCCAGGAAAAGGACGGTCAAAGCCAACCCCCCTTTGAGATTGCCAACGACGAAACCAACTTTTCGCCCATGATCACACCGGCCATTTCTTTCTATTATTGGGACGGCAAGCCCACCGGCTCCTTTGACGTGACCGTATACGCCTTTGCCGATAGCCAAGCATACGCCGCCGCCCTGCAACAGCGGTGGGGAGAATATTTTTGGACGGCCAATAGCGGCAACAAAAACCTGCCCCTGACCGGCCTGACCAAGCAAGCCCAATTTACGGCAACACCCGACGCCGCCACAAACAGCGGCTATCCTGCGTACAACTATTATCTGACCTTCCCGGAACCTTTGCCCGAAGGCTATTATCTGGCGGCGCTGCAATGGGGCGACCAGCAGCGGCAGGTGCTTTTTTCCGTATCCACCCTTTCCGCTTATGTGGCCCAAGGCGATAGCGATGGCGTATTATGGCTGCATGACGGCGAACAGGCGGCAGCCAAGGCGGAGATCACCGTCTATGACCAAAAGGGCAAATTCCAAACCGACCAAAACGGCGTTGCCACCCTGCCTGCAACCGAAAACGAGAACAGCCGCAGCATTTATCTTGCCACCAGCGACACCCATAGTTTGGTGATCCCCGTTAGCAATACCAACAGGCTCTACCGCCAATATTACGGAGAGCAACAAACCCTTTCTTACCAATACTGGCATTATCTATACACCGACCGCAGCTTATACAAGCCGGGGGAAACCATGCAGATCTTTGGCGTGATCGCCCCCCGGACGGGAAGCGAAGAATTCACCAACGTCCAGCTATGCCTCAAAGGCGGCCAGCTGGCCGGAGAGAACGAAGCCCTCACTTGGACGATGGCGGTCAATCAAGGGGTGTTTTCCGGGGAGATCGCCCTGCCCCAATTGCAGGAGGGCTGGTACTATTTGCAGCTTTCCGCTGGGGAGCAAGTGATCGATCAGGCCTATTTTCAGGTGGAGGCCTATCAAACTGCCAGCTACCAGATCAGCGTCGCCCCGCAAAAGCAGGCGGTGCAGCTAGGCGAGGACATTCTTTGGCAGATTCAGGCCAACTATTTTGACGGCACCCCTGCCGCCGGGATTTCCCTTACGTATCTGGCGGAAGGGGATGTGGAAGGGGTTCTGACCACCGACAGCCAAGGTCTGGCCACCGTCACCACCATCGCAGGCAATCCCTACGACGAGAACGGCTATTTTCTCACCAGCACCTATCTGGAGCTGCGGGCTACCCTGCCCGAGGGGGGCGAGATCAGCGCCTTTGCCTCCTGCGATGTGCTGCTGACCGATATCGAGCTCAGCGGGCAATTGCAGCGGCAGGAAGAGCAATACCAGCTGGAGCTGAGCGCCCAAGGCATCGACCTGAGCCGCGTTTCCGCCTACGAAGGGCAGACGCAGCTTTTGGAGCAAAGCTATCAGGCGCTGAGCGCACCGCTCTCCCTCACCGCCACCTTGATCCACTGCGGCTACCGGGAGACCACCCGTGAGGAATACGACGAATACACCAAACAAACGGTAGAATATATCGAATACCAGCGCTACGAAGAAACCGAAAGCAGCTTTGCGGTGGTATTAAACGGTTCCGAGCCCTACCGCTTTAGCGGCAAGCTACTGACCAACGATTCTTACCGCTTAGAGCTGACCGGGCAAGACCGGCAAGGCCGCACCCTGAAACGCAGCTATTATCTGTGGAGCCAACAGGAATCCGGCAACTATTTGTGGCTGGCGGCGCAGGAAGAAAAGGACGACGCCCTTTATCGGGATGGCGAGCCCATCGACCTGCATATTCGACAAAGCGATAACAGCGCCTTTGCCGAAGAAAACAGCAGCTACCTCTTTTTTACCAGCAAGCAAAGCTTGATCGACTACCAGGTGGGCAGCGAAAACAGCTATCACCGGCTGTTTGCCGCAAAGGATGCGCCCAATCTCAATATCGGCGGCGTGATTTTTCAAAACGGCGTTTATTACGCGGCCTATTATTACACCGCCGCATTAGACCCGGCCACCTATCAGGGCAATCTGGAAATCACCGCCGATCAGGAAAGCTATGCCCCCGGCCAAACCGTAACGCTGGGCGTTTCCTTCACCGATCCTCAGGGGCAGCCGGTATCGGGCTGGGTGAATCTGTGCGTGGTGGATGAAAGCCTGCTGGCCTTAAGCGAAAACTACGGCAATATTGTGACCCAACTGGGAGACGACCTGATCCCCTATGCCTATACCAGCTTTAGCCTAAGCGCCAACACCCGGCAGGAAAACGCCGCCAACGACAGCATGGGCGACAAGGGCGGCGCAGGCGGCATAGGCGAAAGCCGGGATAATTTTGCCGATATGGCAGCCTTTGCCACCGTAAAAACCGATTCCAAGGGTCGAGCCCAACTGGAATTTACCCTGCCCGACGACGTGACCGGCTGGCGGGTGACCGCCCAGGGCTACGGAGAGGGGCCGGTGACCGCCTTTGCCCAAAGCCAGCTCAGCGCCACCCTGCCCTTCTTTACGGAAGCCAGGCTCAACGATAGCCTGCTGGTTGGCGATCAGCCCAATATCGGCCTACGAGCGGCCGGCAGCGCTCTGGACGGCAACGCCCAGGTGACCTACACCGTCACCATCGCCGCCCTGCAATTTCACCAAACCATCCAAGGCGCGGCAAACGCCTGGACCGAGCTGGCGCTGCCCACACTGACAGAGCCGGGGGAATACATCCTGGAGCTTGCCGCAACAGCAGGCGCCCTTAGCGACAGCATTCGCCAAAGCTTCCGGGTGCAAAAGACCGCCGCTTCTTATCTCTATCGGCAAAGCATCACCGTCACTCCCGGCCTGACCATCGACGGCAACAAGGATGGGCTAACCCAAGTGTATCTAAGCGCCACCACCGCCCAGCAAACGCTAGCCTCGCTGCTGACCCTCAGCCAGCAAAGCGGCGTGCGGCTGGAGCAGCGGCTATCCTCTTTGCTGGCTCGGCAAGCCTTAGCCGCGCAGCTCTCCGGGGCGGACGGCCAAAACCTCTTTACCGTAAGCCAAAGCGAAATCGCCGGGCTTTCCTCTTATCAAAAAGAGGACGGCGGCATTTCCTCCTTCCCCTACAGCGACAGCGATCTGGCGGTAACCGTCTTTGCGGCAGCACTGGCTGGAGCAGATTTTGACCAAAGGGCGCTGGCTGTCTATTTGCAGCAGCAGGCACAAATTTCTCAGGGCAGCAATCAGGCGATGGCCTATTGGGGTCTGGCGGCGCTGGGCAAACCGGTGCTGGAGGAGGTTGGCGCGCTCTTGCAGGCGGACGATCTGGACGGCTTGAGCCAAGCCTATCTGGCGCTGGCGCTGGCCTATCTAGGCAACGGCGCGCAAGCCGCCACGCTGGCGCAAGCCCTGTGCGACCAATATGTGACCCAGACCGATACCCTATCCTTTGCCAATGTAGATGCAAACGATCCTCTGCCCGCCACCGCCGTTTTGGCGCTGCTGGCCAATTTTTACCAACTGCCCCAAGCAGACGGCCTGCTGGCCTATGTGGAGCAAAATCATCCGGCAGAGGAGCAATATCTGCTGCAAAGAGCCTTGATTTTGCTGGCGCGCCAAACCGGACTGGTGGAGGATGCCCAAGTGACCTATGTGCTGGATGGGCAGGAAACCACCGTGGATCTGCGGCAGCAAAGCAGCTTTGGCCTGACGCTGACGCCGGAGCAGCTGGCCGGGTTCTCCATCCGGGATTGTCAAGGACAGGTGCAGTTGACCAGCGTTTACCTGCAAACAGGCTTGCCGGAGCAGAGCGCGGACGGTTTGGATTTTGGCTTGCAGATCAGCCGCAGCTACCAGGGAGAAAGCGGCGAAATTCGCCTCTCCCAGACCAAGCCGGTGACGGTAACGCTCACCTATACCCTGCCGGCCAACGCCCCGGCGGGCTGCTACAATATCGTAGATTTGCTGCCGTCGGCTCTAGACTTTTTGACGATGCTGCCCCAAAATGACACCAAGCAGGCCGCCTGGCTCACCCAGCAGCAGGGGCAAACCCTTACCTTTTCCCTTTACAAACAAGCTGGGCAGGCGGTTTCCGCCACCCTCTCCTATCAGGCCCGGATCAATAACAGCGGCACGTTTTTGGCCGAAGCTCCCTGGATTTGCCACAGTCAGGCGCAAAGCGCCCGGGTTTTGGGCGAAAGCGGCAAGCTGATTATCGGAAAGGAGCAGTAACCATGTCCCAAAAGCTAACAATGGCACTGGCGCAAGAGATTTTGCCCCAAGAGGTAACAGAAGATCATCTGCGCAAGCATGCTTTGGCGGTTAGCGCCGCCATGGGCGCAATGGCAGAGCATTTTGGCGAGGACGAAGATCACTGGCGAGCCATCGGCTATCTGCATGATGTGGATTATCAACGTTTTCCCCAAGAGCATTTGGCTCATACCCGGGAGCTGTTGCAGCCATGGGATATTGACCACGGGGATATTCGCGCCATCCTCTCCCACGGCTATGGGCTGTGCAG
>CAYOVS010000150.1:0-4918 GCA_964407445.1 uncultured Peptococcaceae bacterium | reverse complement strand
CAGAGAGCTGGATATTGATATTTTGATGTATGGAGAAGCTAATATCGAAACCGGCGAACTGACGGTTCCGCATCCTTATATCAAAGATCGCTTATTTGTTTTGCTGCCGCTGGCGGAAATCGTTGGCGATATGGATATTCCGTTAAAAGGTAATCTGTGTTTGATCCTCAAAAATTTACCGGCAGAGCAAAGTGTGGAAAAAATTTGTGAGGCAGACGCCTGGTAAACCGGGCTTTGGTGGAGGAGCGCTTGCATGGAACAGGGAATCCGGGATAAAAGAATCTACTTTATCATCAATCCTCTGGCGGGAGGCGGCAGGGCAAAAACCTGGTGGGAAAGCTTCCACAGCCGCTTGTCTGATCAGGGGCTTGATTTTTTTTGGCAATATACCGATTCGCCTACTTCAGCCGGGCCACAGTCTGCTCGGGCAGTATCTCAGGGTGCGGAAGCGGTGGTGGTGATTGGCGGAGACGGCACCTTATACGAAGTCTTGAACGGGTTGCTGCACCGGGATATTTTTGTGAAAGCGGATTTGATTTTTGTGCCTTGGTCCATTGGTTCAGCCTGCGATTTCATGCGCAGCCTGCCCAAAGGCAGCGACGATTTGCTGGAGTTGTTGCTCCATGGGGTAGTTAAAAACATAGATATCGGCAAATGCTGTTTTCGGGATGTGCAAGGACAAGAGACGGTTTCCTATTTTATCAACAGCTTTGATGCAGGCGCCGGTGCGGATACCTGTGTAGCTGTTAATTCCGGGGGCGGCAGGATCAAAAAATTATTAAAAAATGGCCCGCTGGCCTTTAAATATTGTGCATTGCAGGTATTGATGGGGTTTCGCTATTGTCAAACGGTGATAACTGTTGACGAGCAGCAGCGGGAGGGAGAATTTATTATCCTTGCCTGCGGCAATGGCCGTTACATGGGCGGCAAAATGCTGATGTTTCCCCAAGCGCGCTTGGATAGCGGTCAATTGGAAGTTTTGTTGGTGAAAAAGATGCCCAAGCTACAGATGCTGCGGGTGTTTTCCCGGGTTTATGACGGCAGCTTGGCGCGGATCGCCGGTGTAGAATACTTGCATGGCAAGCATATTACCATTTCTACCAGCCTTCCTATTGCCATAGAATTGGATGGAGAGGTGCCGGGAAGCACGGATGCCAAGCTGACGGCATTGCCGGGTCTTTTGCCGCTGCTGCAGTTTCCCGCTGGCGTTGATTGAACGTAAAAGCTTGACAAAAAGATAATTTTGCCGTATACTATCCCTAGTAAATCACTGGCCATTAAAAAGCTAAGAATTAAGGAGCAGCCAATGAATATTTCTACCAAAGGCAGGTACGGTTTGCGCGCTGTGTTGGATTTGGCCGCAAATTATCAGGATAAGCCGATCACCTTATCAGCGATTGCGGCACGACAGCAGCTTTCGGAGGGCTATCTGGAGCAGTTGATGTCGCCGATGAAAAAAGCCGGTATTGTCGGCAGCAGCCGCGGCGCCCAAGGCGGTTATTATTTAAGTCGCCGCCCCGAAGAAATTTATGTAGGCGAGGTATTTCGTGCTTTGGAAGGCCCGTTGAAGCTGACGGCCTGCATCGCCGAGGAGCAAGCCGATGATTGCATTCGCAAGAGCAATTGCGGCAGCGCTTTTATCTGGAATGAAATTCAAAGCGCGATCGGTGCGGTTTTGGATCGCTATACTCTGGCAGATTTGTTGGCCAAGGAGAATTGTACAAAAAGCGAATAGAGAGGCAGATGACAACAGTGGACAAGGTATATCTGGATCATGCGGCAACCACGCCGATTTTCCCTGAAGTGGTTTCGGAAATGTCCGATTTTTTGCTAAATCACTATGGAAATCCTTCTAGCTTGCATTTTTGCGGCAGAGACGCCAAAAATTATTTGGATCAGGCGCGTGGTGAAGTTGCTAATTTGATCGGCGCTGCAAGCGAAGAAATTTTCTTTACCTCTGGTGGCACCGAAGCGGATAATATTGCTGTTTTTGGCAGCGCGGCTGTGGCCAAGGGGAAAAAACACTTGATCACCTCGGCTGTGGAGCATCATGCCATTTTAGATAGCTGCAAAGAGCTGGAAAAAGAAGGCTTTGCGCTGACGGTTTTGGATGTGGACGAATACGGCATGGTGCAGCCGGAAACGCTGCGTCAGGCCATCCGCCCCGATACGTTTTTGGTTACGATCATGCACGCCAACAACGAGGTTGGCACGATCAACCCCATCAAGGAATTGACGGAGATTGCCCATCAAGGGGGCGCCCTGTTCCATGTGGATGCGGTGCAAAGCGTGGGCAAAATCCCGGTCAATGTAAAAGATTTAGGCGTGGATATGCTCACCTATTCCTCCCATAAAATCAACGGCCCCAAGGGGGTAGGTGCATTATATAAAAGACAGGGCTTGCGTATTGCCCGCCGGGTCTACGGCGGTGGACAGGAAAAGAAGCTCCGCTCCGGCACGGAAAATATGCCCGGCCTCGTCGGTTTCGGTAAAGCAGCAGCGCTTACCGGGGAACGCTGGCAGGCGGAAATGGCGGAATGCCGCCGTTTGCGGGATTTGCTGGTAGAAACGGTGCTTACCAACATTCCCTACAGCCGCTTGAACGGTCATCCTACGGAGCGTTTGCCCCATAATGCCAATTTAAGCTTTGATTATATCGAAGGCGAGGCTTTGCTGCTGTATTTGGATATGCAGGGAATCGCTTGCTCCACCGGCAGCGCCTGTTCTTCCGGCTCGCTCAGTCCTTCCCATGTGTTGACGGCCATGGGCTTGGAGGATAGATGGCTGCACAGCGCATTGCGTTTTTCCTTGGGCTATGGCGTTACCGAGGAGCAAATCCGCTATACCGCCCGCATTTTAGAGGAAAAGGTTGCCTTACTGCGGCAGGCCAGCCCCTTTTATCCTGGAGAATAGCTTGCTCTTAGAAGAGTTTGCGTAAAATACCCAGCGTCAGGCTGTAGAGGAACGGATCATACCGTTGCCGGACAGCCTGACGCTCTTGTTACGGAGGATGCGCAATGGCCAAAGACATTGTGGTTGCGACCACCAATCCCCATAAGCTAAGCGAGATTCGGGAGATTGCCCAGGCTGCCGGTTATACCGATTTTTGTTGGCATGGGCTGGCGGAATTCCCCGAATACCAGCCGCCGGAGGAAACCGGGCAGACTTTTGCCGAAAACGCGGCGATCAAGGCGGTGACTGCTGCCGCCTATACCGGCATGACGGCCTTGGCAGATGATAGCGGCTTGCAGGTAGATGCACTGGATGGTGCTCCCGGCGTCTATTCCGCCCGGTTTGCAGCGGATTTGGGCAGCGATCACGATCATGCTGCCAATAACCGCAAACTGCTGGCTTTGTTGGATGGCTTGCCCAGAGAGAAAAGAACCGCTGCTTTTTGCACTGTGGTGGCTATTGCGCAACCAGATGGAAAATTGCAGTATGCCCAGGGGGATTGCCCGGGGGAGATTGCCTTTGCCTTATCCGGCGTCAATGGCTTTGGCTACGATCCGCTGTTTTATTTGCCCCAGTTTGGTTGCACCATGGCGGAGCTGGGTGAGGCAGAAAAAAATCAAATCAGCCATCGGGGCAATGCAATGCGGACTGCCCTACCACTGCTGTGATTTTTTGCCAAGGCATTTGGCGGAAAGGATCGGGCAAAGAGAGTTTGTTGGATTAGCCACATTATGCATTCATATAAATAGGAAAAGATCATAAAAACGGAGCTGTGCAGGTGATTTTCCTGTGATCACAGCTCCGTTTTTTATTGCAGGTTACAGCGGTTTTGCAAAAATCGCTGTAACCCTATCCTGTTTGTACCGGTATTTGTTTAATCTATCTGGGGCAGGGTGGCAAAGCCGGCCGCCAGATCTTCATCGGTGGGAACATAATCGGTCATGGTGCCTTCGTTATAGGCCTGGTAAGCGGCCAGATCGAAATAGCCGGTGCCGGTAAGCCCAAAGACGATATTTTTGTGCTCGCCGGTTTCTTTGCAACGCAAGGCTTCGTCAACGGCAACCTTGAGCGCATGGCAGGATTCCGGTGCAGGCAAGGTGCCTTCTGCGCGGATAAACTGCTGTGCCGCAGCAAAGACCTTGGTCTGTTCTACAGACCGGGCTTCCAGATAGCCGTCATGATACAGCTTGGAAAGCATGGTGTTCATCCCATGATAGCGCAAGCCGCCCGCATGGTTGGCCGAGGGGATAAAGCCGGAGCCCAGGGTGTACATTTTCATCAACGGTGTGGTGCGTCCTGTATCGCCGAAATCATATGCGTAACGGCCTCTGGTCAGAGAAGGGCAGGATGCGGGTTCTACAGCGATAAATTGGATATTGTTTTTGCCTTGAATTCTATCGGCCATAAAGGGAGAGATCAGCCCGGCCAGATTGGAGCCGCCGCCGGCACAGCCGATGATGATATCCGGTTGAATATCATATTTTTCCATAGCAGTTTTGGTTTCCAGACCGATAATGGATTGATGCATTGCCACATGGTTGAGTACGCTGCCCAGAACATAGCGGCAATTTTCGGTTTTTACTGTTTGTTCCACAGCTTCGGAGATGGCGCAGCCCAGAGAGCCGCCGGTATCCGGCATCCGTTCCAAGATTTTGCGCCCGGCCTCTGTGGTATTGGAGGGGGAGGGAATCACTTTTGCGCCATAGGTTTCCATCACCGCTTTGCGGTAGGGCTTTTGCTGTGCCGAAACCTTGACCATATAAACGGTGAGCCCCAGCTTGAAAAAGCCGCAGGCCATAGACATGGCGGTGCCCCATTGTCCGGCGCCGGTTTCCGTAGTCAGCCGGGTGATACCCTGCTGCTTGGCATAGTATACCTGTGCCACGGCAGAGTTGAGCTTGTGGCTGCCGGAGGTGTTGTTTCCTTCAAATTTATAATAGATATGGGCAGGGGTGCCCAGCTCTTT
>CAYOVS010000149.1:0-4936 GCA_964407445.1 uncultured Peptococcaceae bacterium | reverse complement strand
TCCAGAGATAAAATACTGAGGGTTGAACCAGAGAGTATAATGCAAAATGGAAAAATGATAGGTATTATTAATGTGAGTAACATTATTAAATATGCAGTTAGTTTGATTCGTCAATAGCGGAATTAGCTTCGTATTTCGTAGAGCATATACAAGCATTTTTCCAGCAGAAAGAGATAAAGCTTCAAATATTGAAATGCTATCAGCATAGGGAAAGGCCGGTTACCCCTTAATGGTCTTTTGTAGTACATAAACAAAAAACATTTATAGTATCCAAGTGAGGAGGACGGAGTATGATATTAGAAACAGAAAGATTATCTCTGCGCCAGATAAAACAATCGGATTATGCCGCATTGTGTAAAATTTTGCAAGATGATGAGGTGATGTATGCTTATGAGGGCGCTTTTAATGACGAAGAAGTGCAAGATTGGCTTAATAATCAAATAACTCGTTATCAGAAAAACGGATATGGTCTTTGGGCGGTGCTATTAAAAGAAACCGATGAAATGATTGGGCAATGTGGACTAACCATGCAAAACTGGAAAGAGGGGCAAGTTCTGGAAATAGGCTATTTATTTCAAAAACAGTATTGGCACAAAGGGTATGCCATAGAAGCGGCAAATGCGTGTAAAGAATATGCCTTTCGTGTTTTAAATGCTGATGCGGTTTTTTCTATCATTAGGGATACAAATACTGCCTCTCAAAATGTTGCCATGCGAAATGGTATGACAATTATTGATACTTGGAGTAAGCATTATCGCGGTGTTGATATGCCGCATTATCTCTACGCTGTTAAGCGCAGAAAATGAACATCCTCTTCCTCCTCACTGCAAAAGAAACAATGCATCCCCTGCCGCACAGGGAAAGTGCATTGTTTTTTTAATACGGTTGTAAAGCTTATAGGTTGGCCTGGGCGGGCGGCAAGTCGAAAGCCGAGAATAGTTACTGTTTTATATTTGACAATAGTATGGATTGTAGTATAATGAAAATAAATGGAAAAGCAGCAAGGCATTGGCTGGGTTAGAAAAATTTTCTGCCTTAATACATATTTGCCGTCATCTGAAGTGTGAAAGATGGTGTTTCGACTTTGAAAAAAGATATCGCTACTCTGAAATACCAGCGGACACAGGAGGGCTTCACTTTGGTGGAGGTCATCGTTGTCTTGGTCATACTGGCAATTTTGGCGGCGATCGGTATTCCTGCGCTGACGGGCTATCTGGAAAAAGCCCAAGCTTCGGTATGCGCGATCAATCGCGCCGGGGTTGTGCGGCAATATAACTACTACCGGCCTTTGGAGCAGATCACCAATCAGGCACAGGCGCGGACGGTGCTGGAAAAGGTGTTGACGGAGGAGAACAACGTCACCATCAGCAGCAGCGGCCTTTATCTAAATCTCTGTCCCGGCGGCGGGGAATGCAGCGCCAGCTTTGATGGCAGCTACCGTTGCACCATTACCTGCTCTATCCATGGGCAGCAGGGAACGGCTGCCAGCGATCAGGTGCTCAAGGAGCATTGGGACCAGCTGAAGGATTTGAGCTCCATTGAACTGATCAAACGCTATTATGCCCTAAACGGCGATACCCTGCCCAAGGTGGACAGCGACCAAATTTCTGCCGCCTTTGGTGAGGAACCGCTTTATCAAAATGCCGCCGATAATCTGTATTGGCGCCCGGCCAAGGTGACCATTGCCGGAAAAAGCACCTACTTTATGTTTGCCGGTACCGGCAATGTCGCCAATCAGGCCTCTTGGAAGGGATATCTGGTTATTTTGGACGGCGTGACCTATCGCAGCACCGATCTGGCCTGGGATGGCAGCAATACCGGCTCCAGCGTGGCCATCGGCTCCGCCAATTACGCCAGCACGCAGGCCTTGGCAGACAAACTGGTACAGCTGGGCTTTCGTCCGGTGCCGTAGCCTTTGAACCGTGGCGGCAGGTGCAAACAGCCAGTGGATGAGCAAAGAAGTTGACGCCCATGCGCCGTAAAAACGGAAAGCGGTCAAAAAGCCGCACCATTGCCGGGAATTTGCGATACTGCACAAGACACCAGCAAACGGCAAGCATAGCAGGAGGCGGGGCAATGGATTTTGGGGATTCCGGCAATTTTAGCGATTTATATGTTACCGGCGTTAAGCTGACCCGGGAGCTTCCTCAAGGCAGCTATCTGCGGCGGCTGCCGGTGGTACGCCATCTGCAAGATCTGGGTGAGCTGCCGATCCGCCGCCGGGTGACCTTTTTTGTCGGCGAAAATGGGGTGGGCAAATCCACCCTCATCGAGGCGGTGGCGGTAGCCATGGGCTTTAACCCGGAGGGCGGCACGGTCAATTTTTGCTTTTCCACAGAAGATTCCCATTCGCCGTTGCATGAATATCTTACGGTTTGTAAAGGCGTGCGGCGGCGGCGGGACGGTTTTTTTCTGCGGGCGGAGAGCTTTTATAACGTGGCCACCAGCATTGACCAAATGGATCGGCAGCCCGGTGGGGGCGGCCCGTTGATCCACAGCTATGGCGGGGTTTCGCTGCACAAGCAATCCCATGGGGAAAGCTTTTTGTCCCTGGTAGAAAACCGCTTTGGCGGCAATGGGCTATATATTTTGGACGAGCCGGAGGCGGCGCTGTCGCCTTCCCGGCTGCTGCAATTGCTGTGCCATATCCACAGGCTGGTCAAGCAGAATTGCCAGTTTCTGATCTCCACCCATTCGCCGATTTTGATGGCCTTCCCCGGCGCGGAGATCTTTTGTCTCTCGGATACGGGCATCCATTCCGTTCCCTATCAGGAAACGGATCATTATCGCATCACCAAGGAGTTTTTGAACGCACCGGAAAAAATGCTGGGCTATCTGCTGGACGAGTAGGCTGCCTGCTGCCTGCTATTGCCTTTCGGCTGGGCGGCTAAAAGCTCCCCTTGGCGGTTGGCAGAGGGTTGCCCCTTGCTACCGCCAAGCTGCTTGTGAAAAAGAGAGAACCTGTTGGCTGGAGATACCCTATGAGCAAAAAAGAGCCTCGTTGGTACATGCTTTGGTTTTTCACATCAGGAATGTGGTTACTATCCTTTTGTGTAACTATTTCAAACAATTATGCTTTTAATTGGATAGTTGCCCTGCAATTTCTCAACATACTGCTTTCCTTTGCCGCTGGGATAGCAAATCGACATCGTTATAAAAATAGAACTCATGAAGCGGATCGGCATAAATAGTTTTTGCTTGCCATGAAAATGATGCACGCAGAACGGTCTGCTCCCACAAACACCACTCTTTCCAAGGCAGCGCGATCCTCTACACAAGCAAGCAGACCCACGAACCAATTTCGGTTTGTGGGTCTGCTGTTTTGATTTTTTGGAAATATCCGTATTGGTACGCCCCAAAAGGGCGTTCTCTTTTTGGGTTGGCTGCCTAAAATTGTTCCCATGGGTCTTGCCACAACACCACCCCACCGGCCTTTGCCGATTGGTGCAGGTCGATCAGCCTTTGGTTGCGGCTGCCCCGAAATTTCAGCTCCAGGCTGCGCTGCTCCAACACAAAGGGGCCGTCTACCAGCACGTCCGCCGCTGCCAGCAGGGGGGCGGCCTCCTGGCGGGTTTGCAGCGCCTCATAAAGGTAGCCGCTGTAGACCCAAACGGATTTGCCCAGGGCTTTTGCCTGTTCCGCCAAAGCGGCGCAGGCCTGGGGCTGGTCAAAGGGTTCGCCGCCGCTTAAGGTCAACCCGGAGAGCAGCGGGTTTTTGGCAAAGACCGCTAGCAGCTCCGCCACTTCCGTCAAGCGGCCTGCCGCCGGATCGTGGGTGGCCGGGTTGTGACAGCCGGGGCAAGCGTGGCCGCAGCCTTGGCAAAAGACGGTCAACCGCAGACCGGGACCATCTACGATGGAATCCTCCAAATAGTCGTTGATCCTTAGCTGCATGAATGCTTCACCCGATCCGCTTCCTCCGCCCGCTTGGCATTGTTGAAGCGATCCAGCGTGCCCACCAGATAGCCGGTGATGCGGCGAATCCGCTGGAAGGGCGGGCCCTCCTCCTCGGTGCGACCGCAGCGGGGGCAAGCATCGCCGATCACCCCGTTATAGCCGCAGACAGAATCCCGGTCTATCGGATGATTGATGGAGCCGTAGCCCACGCCCTGCTCCTTCATGTAGCGGATGATGGCTTCAAAGGCCTCCAGATTTTCCGCCGTGTTGCCGTCCAGCTCCACATAGGTGATATGCCCGGCATTGGTCAGGGCGTGATAGGGGGCTTCCAAACGGATTTTATCCCGGACGCTGAGGGGGAAGTATACCGGGATATGGAAACTGTTGGTATAATATTCCCGGTCGGTAACGCCGGGGATCACCCCATATTTTTCCCGGTCCAGCCGCACAAAGCGGCCGGATAAGCCCTCCGCCGGGGTGGCCAGCAGGGTAAAGTTGAGCTTTTTCTCTTTGGTCAGCACATCCATACGGTGGCGCATATGCGCCACGATATCCAGCCCCAGATTTTGTGCTCTGGTGCTTTGGCCGTGATGCTCGCCGGTTAACGCCACCAAGGTTTCCGCCAGACCGATAAAGCCTACGCTCAGGGTGCCGTGCTTCAGCACCTCGCCCACCTCGTCCATCCAGCCCAGCTTTTCGCTGCCCATCCAGACGCCTTCCCCCATCAGGAAGGGGTAGTTGCAGACCCTCTTTTTGCATTGGATGGCAAACCGCTCCAAAAGCTGGGCGACGCATAGGTCGATCTTGCGATCCAGCTCGTCAAAGAACCACTGCACATTGCCGTTGGCGTTGATGGCGATGCGGGGCAGGTTGATGGTGGTAAAGGAAAGATTGCCCCGGCGGGGCGAAACCGCCTGACTGGGGTCGTAGGCGTTGCCCAAAACCCGGGTGCGACAGCCCATATACGCCACCTCGGTGCGGTAATCGCCGGGTTTTTAATATTCCAGATTGAAGGGTGCGTCCAAAAAATAAAAATTGG
>CAYOVS010000148.1:0-4948 GCA_964407445.1 uncultured Peptococcaceae bacterium | reverse complement strand
GGAGAGCTTTAGCTTTTGGCAAAGCCCCTGGGCAGCCATGGCGCCCAATTGAATAGAAGGGCCTTCCCGGCCCAGCGACAAGCCGCCCAGCAGACAAAGAGCGCCGCCAGTAAATTTTTTGAGCAGCACCCGCCACCAGCAGGGATTAAAGTATCCCAGCAATTGTCCCTCTACCTGGGGAATGCCGCTGCCCTGAATCAGCGGCTCGCTTTTGGTCAGCAGCCCGGTGAGCAGACCCAGTGCTAACAGGCCGCCAAACAGCAGGGCGATCCCGGCGGGGGAGGTGATTTTATCCAGCAGCACCCCCCGCAGCTGCTCCGCACCGGCCAGCGCCAACCGGTATAAGATGGCCACCGTGCCTGCCGCCAGCCCCATGAGAATGCCCAAAAGGATCAGCTGGTAGCGCTGGCGGTAGCCAAAGGCTGCCTGTAGGGGACGGTTTGCGGTTTTGTGGGGATTGGTCTTGCTCATAGTTCCAGCTTGTCCAGCCATTGCTCACGGCATTGCAGCGCGGCCAAGGCTGCGGCTTGTTCGCTTTCCTTTTTGCTGCTACCCCGGCCGCTGGCCAGCAGCAGCTTGCCCCAATACGCGCCGCTTTCAAAGCTGGGCGCATGATCGGGGCCGCTGGCATCCAGCAGCTTGTAGCTAACGCCGTGGTTGCTGTATTTTTGCACCAGCTCTTGCAGCAAACTCTTTTTATCTTCGTAGTCTTCTGGGGAGAGGTGATCCATTTTTTGTTTAAATTGGAGGATTAAGAACTGCCGCACCTGTTGTAAACCGCAAACCTCAAATAATGCGCCAATGACTGCCTCAAACGCATCTGCCAGTACGGAAGGGCGGCTGCGGTCGCCGCTTTGCTCGGATCCTTTACCAAGGCGCAGTGACTCGCCTATGCCTAAAAGCTGTGCCTGCGCCGCCAAGGAAGCCTCGCAGACGATCACCGCCCGCATTTTGCTCAAATCTCCCTCTCGTGCCAGGGGATAGGTATGATAGAGGTATTCTCCCACCACCAGATCCAGTACCGCGTCGCCCAGATATTCCAGCCGCTGATTGTCCTTGGGGTGGGAACCGCCATTTTTTTGCCCTTCAAAATAGGCCGGATGGGTTAAAGCCTGTTGCAGCAAAGGCAGCTGCGCCGCCGGAAAATCCAGCACTGCCGCTAAATGCAGCAGTTTCTGCTGATGCTCCTGCCTGCCTTTTTCGTTTTGGTATCGATTATTGTTCATCCGTTCTTTGCCTCCATCCAAAAACAGCAATCCGTCCTGCCATAACCACAACCAGACGCCCCACCGGAAATGGGCGATCTGGCGGAGCTGTTCCTCCTGTTTTCTCTGCGATAGAGAGCAAAAAACAGAAAACAGGGGGTCTTGCCTTCGATGCAAGAGGGGATTATGCTAAAAACTTCCAGAGATCCCCGGCAGAGTCCGCATATCCGCTTGCCTCTTGCTGCAATAGCGCTGCTGCAAGCTTACTACTCGTCTTTGATCTTTTCCAGGATCACATCCGCCATCTGCCCCAACGTGCGCAACTGTTGAAAATCCACGTCATCCAGTTGAATGTCAAATTCTTCCTCGATGGTTACGGAAAGCTCCATCAATTCCAAAGAATCCAGCGCCAAAGAATCCAGTGTTTTTTGGCGAGCCAAATCTGCCTCGCTGAGATTAAATTGTTCTGCCATAATTTGTATTAAGCGTTGTTCTTCTCTCATCCGATTGCCTCCGCAATTTTTTGGGTTAGATTATTTTGATAGCAGGCACGGGCTTGCTCCAGGGAGGCCACAATAGCGGTAGCGTCGGAAGAGCCGTGGCAGACAATGCTGATGCCATTGACGCCCAGCAGGGGCGCACCCCCATGAGCCCGGTAGTCCAGGGTGTTTTTCATTTGTTTGAGAGCGGGCTTTGCCAAAGCCGCGCCGATTTTACTGCGTAAATTGGCTGTTAGCTCCTGTTTGAGCACGGTAGTCATCAAGGTAAAGGCGCTTTCCATGCTTTTGATGGCAATATTGCCGGAAAAACCGTCGGTTACCATCACGTCGTAGTTGCCGGCTAAAATATCCCGGCCTTCCCGGTTGCCGACAAAATTGAGATCGGTTTGTTTGAGCAGTTGATGGGCTTCCTGCGCCAGCCGGTTGCCCTTATGTTCCTCGGTGCCGTTGGAAAGCAGTGCCACCTGAGGGTGTTCGCCCATGCCCAAAACGGTAGCATAGGCTGCGCCCAAGCTGCCAAACTGGCATAACATGGCAGGCTCGCAATCGGCGTTGACGCCCACATCCAAAAAGATTTTGTTCCCCTGCAAGGTGGGCAGCAGAGTGGCAATGGCGGGGCGCAGCAAATTTTTTGGCCGACCCAGCACCGCTACGGCTACTCCCATCTGGGCTGCGGTGGAACCGGCGGAGATGATCGCATCGGCTTGCCCGTCTCGCACCAGCTTGGTGGCAATCCAGATGGAGCTATCCCGCTTGCGCAGCAGGTTTTGCACGTTTTCATCCATGGCCATTACCTGCGTGGAAAGCTGCCAAGTGGCGTTGGCCGGCAGATCCCCCGCCAGAATGCGGGCTTCCTCGCTGCCTACCAGCAAAAATTGATCGCCGGGGGCTGCCTTTGCTCCTGCCAAAGCACCCTCGATTAAAGCGTCTGGGGCGTGATCACCGCCCATGATATCTATGGCAAAACGCATAATTCCCTCCCTCTGTACCGGAATCTCATCCGGTACACGCCACACGATCCGGTAACGGGGTATAGTACCGTTGCCGGATGGCCGGATGCGAAACAAAACGACTGGTATTATTATAGCAGAGCCGCCGAAAAATTATCAATATTTTTTACATGAAAAGAGGCTGCCCTCAAGTGGCAACCTCTTTTATTGTTCTGTTGGCAAAAACTGTTATTTTGCCGCAGCCTTGGCTTCCGCCTTGGCAGGCGCCGGACGGCCATTATAATAACCGCATTCCGGGCAGGCATGATGCGGCTGACGCAAGGCATGGCACTGGGGGCATTCCGCCAGCGCGGGACCTTCCAGCGTATAGCGCATAGCTCTGTTCATCCGCCGATTGGCTTTGGATGTTTTACCTTTGGGTACTCCCATTTGCTACACTCCTTTCTTACTCTCTACCAAATATTTCAGCTTTTCCCAGCGGGGATCAATCGTATCCTCGCTGCAGGAGCAGCTACTCGTATTGAGGTTGACTCCGCATACCGGACAAAGCCCCCGGCAATCCGGCTTACATAAGGGTTGCATCGGCAGCTCTAAATAAATCTCGGCAAACAAGGCGGGAGCCAAATTGATTTGATCACCGGAAAAGCCCAAAAGTTCGGTTTCCTCGTCCGCCTTTGAGGCTTGGTCGTCCTGTTCCGCCACATATTGCCCGCTGTAATCGCCGCTAACCGGCAGCGTATAGCTTTCGGTGCAGCGGCCGCATTGCAGCAACAGCTCCGTTTGATAATGCCCGTCCACGTGAAACACGCCTTGACCGGCATTTTCCACCTGTCCCACAAAGGCCAGATCCTTGGCCAAGGTCAAATCTTCGTAGCCGTAGCGGGCAGGCTCCGGCCGTGCCAAAAGGGAAACCTTTTGCACTGCGCCGGGTACGTTTCTGATTTTTCCGATAGGTAGATTCAACATGATCGCATACCATATTATTATACAGATAGAAATCAACCCTGTCAATTGTTAATTTGCAGAACCGTACCGGTTCTTTTGGGTTGATTGACAGCAGGAGACGAAAAACGACGGTTGCGCTGGTCAAAAATTTATAGTGGTTGTCCCAGTACCAGTGCTTGGGTATCTCTGGCGATCAGCAGCTCTTCGTTGGTGGGGATGACAAATACCCGCACTTTGGAGCCGGGTTTGCTGATTTCCACTTCTTTGCCCCGGGCTTTGTTGGCTTCTTCATCCAGCTCCACCCCTAAATAGGTGAGCTTTTGGCAAAGATTGGCCCGGGTGATCGGGCCGTTTTCGCCGATACCGGCGGTGAACACCAGAGCGTCGATCCCATTGAGCTCCGCCACATACCCGCCGATAAAACGCAGCACGGTGGTTTCAAAAATATCCAGAGCCAGTTGTGCCCGGGCATTGCCTTGGGTTGCGGCTTCCTCCACATTGCGCATATCGCTGCTGACGCCGGAGACGCCCAGCAGACCGGATTCTTTGTTGATGATATGATCCATTTGGGCAGGGGTCAGGTTTTCTTTGGTCATCAGGTAGGGGATCAGCGAAGGGTCGATATCCCCGGTGCGGGTGCCCATCAATACACCGGCCAGAGGGGTAAATCCCATGGAGGTGTCGATCACCTTGCCGTTTTCGATGGCAGCCAGAGAGGAACCGTTGCCCAGATGGCAGGTGACCATTTTGCATTGGTCAGTGCCCAAAAGCTCGGCGCAGCGCTGGGAAACAAACCGATGGGAGGTGCCGTGGGCGCCGTAGCGGCGAACCTGATATTTTTCGTAATATTCGTAGGGCAGGCCATACATGTAGGCGGCGGGGGGCATGGTTTGATGAAAAGCGGTATCTACCACCAAAGACATGGGCACGCCGGGGATTTTTTCTTGACAGGCCCGCATGCCCATGACTGCGGCAGGGTTATGCAGGGGCGCCATTTCGATCAACCCTTCCAGACGGTTGATGGCTGCATCGTCGATCAGGGCCGATTTGGTAAAGACGGTGCCGCCGTTGACTACCCGGTGTCCTACCGCGTCGATTTCTTTCATATTGTTAATTACACCGTGTTGGGGAGAGGTAAGCGCGTTGACCACCAGCTCGATGGCTGTGCCATGATTGGGGATATCCTGCTCCACCACCACTTTATCGCAACCCGGACGCTTGTGGGTAAGCAAAGCACCGGGTAAACCGATCTTTTCCACCAAGCCGCTAGCCAGCACCTGTTCGTTGTCCATATCGAACAGCTGATATTTTAGCGAGGAGCTGCCGGAATTGAGTACCAAAATATGCA
>CAYOVS010000147.1:0-4979 GCA_964407445.1 uncultured Peptococcaceae bacterium | reverse complement strand
ATTAATTGTGCTGCAATTCCGGAGCCCTTGCTGGAATCGGAACTGTTCGGTCACAAAAAGGGTGCTTTTACAGGGGCTGCTGTTGATAAACGGGGGATTTTTGATTTGGCGGCGGATGGCACCTTGTTTTTGGATGAAATTGCAGAAATTCCCCTGCATGTGCAGGCGAAATTGTTGCAAGCGATCCAGGAACGCTGCTTTTTGCCGGTAGGCGGCGACTGTTATCAACAGTTGTCGGCGCGGATTGTCACCTCTACCAATCGCAATTTGCAGGAAGAAGTAAAAAAAGGCAATTTTCGCAGCGATCTGTATTATCGCTTGAATGTGATCGAAATTGAAATGCCGCCTTTGCGGGATCGGCGGGAGGATATTGTGCCATTAGCCCGATTCTTTTTGGATAAATTTAATGAGCAATATAAAACTTATCATCGGATTGACCGGGAGTGTTTGGCGCTGCTAGAGCAGTACTCCTGGCCGGGAAATATCCGGCAGCTGCAAAATTTTATGGAGCGATTAACCTTGATGGTTCAGGATGAGATCCTTTGCCCCTGTCATTTGCCGCCGAATATTCGCGGATTGGTAGAGCCGGTACCGGATCAAGTTGCGCCGGTATCCCGAATGGAGGAGAAAGGGAGTTCTTTAGCGGACGCAGTGGCCATAACCGAAAAGGAACAGGTATTGGCGGCTCTTGCTGCTTATGGCAGCAGTCGCAAGGTTGCGGAAGCATTGGGAATCAGCCAAAGTAAAGCCTGTCGTTTGATTCGCAAGCATCGACAGTAATTTTTCGTTCTTTTTTCAACCGGATTTCAATCGCTGTTCAAACTATTTTCACTTAATGCCTGTATAGTTTATATCGTAAGCTTTCGTGAAAACAAACGCACTCTATACTTCTATTTTCTGGGAGTGCGCAAAAAATAGGAGGAATCAGCATGAGCTTTGAGGAAAGCAACAATAACAGAGAAAACCAGCAAGGCCAAGTCTCATGGGGAGCGCCGCCAGCAGAGGAGCAGGCGCAGCCTTGGCATAACGACGGGGATACGGCTCCGGATGATCTGGGGCAACAAGTCGGTCAGGAACCCCAAGCAGAGCAGTCGTTCTATGGTGCGCAGGCAGATCAATCGCCCCAAAGTGGGCAGTCGGTTGATGATTCTGCCCAGATAGGATATCACCAGGAGGACAAGGAAAAATTTCATTATGTGGGCGTGAGCGGCAAAAAGAGCCATGCGCCGGTCAGCCGGGGCTGGGTGATGGCGATGGCATTATTCTTTGTGGTTTGCTCTGCCGCCTCGGCCTATGTAGCGGCTACCGTAGCCGGCAACAATGCCGAGGCCAAGATGGAGGCTTTGTTGGAGGAAACCGATACCGGGGTGATCTACCGCAGCGTCAAAACCACCGTCAGCAGCACCGAAAGGGATGAACCGGCTTTAACAGTAGCGGATACCGTGGATTTGACGGCGGACTCGGTGGTGGAAATTTCCACCCAAATGGTTACCAATTACTTTGGTTTTGGCCAAAGTGTGTCAGCGGGCGCAGGCTCTGGGGTGATCCTCACCGAGAACGGCTATATCGTTACCAACAATCATGTGGTCAAGGACGCTTCCGCCATCAAGGTGATTTTGCGCAGCGGCGAGGAATATGACGCTACTTTGATCGGCCGTGATGAAGAAGCGGATTTGGCAGTGATCAAAATTGAAGCGGATGGCTTGACTCCTGCCGTATTGGGCAATTCTGATATATTGAACGTGGGCGATCGGGTTATCGCCATCGGTAATCCCCTGGGCAGTTTGGGCGGTACGGTAACCGTGGGCTACGTCAGCGCCAAGGATCGGGAAATTACGATTGAAAACCAAACCATGACCTTGCTGCAGACAGACGCCTCTATTAATGCGGGTAACAGCGGCGGCGGCTTGTTCAACGACAAAGGCGAGCTGGTAGGGATCGCTGTAGCCTATGCCAGCGGTATCGGCGTGCAGGGACTGAACTTCTTTATCCCTGTGGATCAGGTGAACCCGGTGATTGAAGATTTGATGAAGTACGGCTATGTACGCAACCGGGTTTCTCTGGGCGTCTATCTGCTGGATATCAACGACGACCGCACTGCTACCAGCTATCGCGTGGATGAGCTGGGGGTATATATTCTGGGCTACAATGGCGAAAATACCAATGCGGAAAAGGATGGTTTGATGGCTGGAGACCGGGTGATCAGCATTGACGGTCAGGCTATTGAAAGCGCTTCCGATATTCAAGAGATCATTCAGGGGCACAACGCCAATGATGTGATCGCGGTAGTGGTGAAACGGAATGGGGAAGAAAAGAGCGTCAGTGTGGTGCTGCGGGAAGAGGTGCCGGAAGGCATTGAGACCGGCACTACCACCCCCGCCAAAATTTAAGCAGTTTTTTCGCCAGGGTTGCAGCGATTGTTTTGCTGCAACCCTGGCTTAGCCGATTTTGTCCCGGCTATGGCGGCCAACGATATTACAAGGCAATCGCAATGATGATAAAGAAGAATAATGGAGGTTTTGTTATGACAGCGGTAGAAACCAAGGGGAAAATCCTGATCGCCGATGATGAAGAAAAAATTCGTTCCCTGATCCGCAAATATGCAGAGTTTGAAGGCTATGAGGTAAAAGAAGCTGCCGATGGGATGCAGGCGGTTTTGGTAGCGGAAGAGGAAGACTTTGATATTATCATCATGGACGTGATGATGCCGGAGCTGGATGGTTTTTCCGCCTGCCGGGAAATACGCAAATACAAAAACACCCCGGTGCTGATGCTTTCGGCCAGGGGTGAGGAATATGATAAGATCCATGGCTTTGAGCTGGGCGTGGATGATTATGTGGTCAAGCCCTTTTCTCCCCGGGAGCTAATGCTGCGGATTAATGTGATCATTTCCCGCCATCAAGCGCCCACCGAGGCGGTGCATGATATTGCCAAATTTGGCGGATTGAGCATTGATTTTGCCGCCCGTTTGGTCTATGTGGACGGCGTGCGCACCGATCTTTCACCAAAGGTGTACGAGCTGCTGCACTATTTGGTAAAAAACAGAGGTATTGCCTTGACTCGGGAGCAAATCATCAATACGGTATGGGGCTATGATTTTTATGGAGATGATCGCACGCTGGATACCCATATCAAGCTGCTGCGGTTGAGCTTGGGGCCCTATCGCAACTATATTGTTACACTTAGAGGAGTTGGCTATCGCTTTGAAGCCTGAAGAAGCTTTGCCCGACCGGCAGGAAAAACAAAATAAAAAAAATCTCCATCGCCGTATGAGTATGCGCTGGCATATTTTCGGCTGTTTATTGGGGTTTTGTGCATTTTTGCTGTTGCTGCTTTGGCTGTTTCAGATCGTTTATCTGGACGCCTTTTATCAGCGGATCAAAACAGATCAAATTGAGCGTACCGCCGATACCATCAGCAGCAATATAGATAATGAAGAATTATCAGAGCTGCTGGTGCGTTTGTCCCAAAGCAATGATGTTTGCGTCAGCTTAATTCAGGTGAACAAGGAAGGGCAGTATGTTACCGGTGCGGAGACGCTGTATACCGCAGATATTTTGGGCAACTGCATCATTCATCATGTGTCCACCGAGGATCTGTTACGTTTTTATTCCTTGGCTGCCCAGAATAACGGCTCCTATCTACAGGTGTTTTCCCGGCAGTGGTTTGTCAACGAAAGCTATAGCTCGGATCGCTTTATCGGTTGGGTGCCCGGGCGAGACAAGGGGCTCTCTGCCAGCTTGATCTATGCCCGCGTTGCCAAAAACGCCCAGGGGGATTGTGTTCTGATCCTGCTCAATTCCAATATTTCCCCAGTGGATTCCACCCGTAATACTTTGCGGGTGCAGTTGATCTACATTACCGGCATGGTGATTGGGATTGCCCTGCTGCTATCGCTGCTGATTGCCAAATATCTGGCTTCGCCCATTATCAAAATCAACAAATCCGCTGCCAAGCTGGCCAAGGGAGATTTTTCCGGCGGCTTTGCCGATGGTGGCTATCAGGAGATCAGCCAACTGGCCGATACCCTCAATTATGCGGCCGAGGAGCTTTCCCGCACCGAAAAGCTGCAACAGGAGCTGATCGCCAATATTTCTCATGATCTGCGCACGCCGCTCACGATGATCGGCGGCTACGCCGAGGCTATGCGGGATATCCCCGGGGAAAACAATCCGGAAAACATTCAGGTGATTATCGACGAGACCGCCCGACTGACCTCTTTGGTCAATGATGTGCTGGATCTTTCCAAATTAAACGCAGGCATTACCGTTTTGCAGCTAAAACGCTATGATCTCACCGCTGATATTCAGGCTTTGGTGGATAATTATAACCGGCTTCTGGCTCACGACGGGTATCAGGTGCTGTTTGAGTACGACGAACCTTGCTTGGTGATGGCCGATCAAACCCA
Organism: uncultured Peptococcaceae bacterium; assembly: GCA_964407445.1. Taxonomy (GTDB): domain Bacteria; phylum Bacillota; class Dehalobacteriia; order UBA4068; family UBA4068; genus JAILCQ01. The sequence goes on along the minus strand of CAYOVS010000147.1, from coordinate 571 downwards.
GCTTTCTCAGGTGATTAGCAATTTGCTGAACAATGCGCTCACCTATACCGGCGAGGATAAAACGGTGGTGATTCGCCAAAAAATCACCAAAGGGCTGGTGCGGGTATCCTTTACCGACAGCGGCCCCGGCATCCCCAAGCAGCAGTTGGCCGATATCTGGAAGCGCTACTACCGCTCCCCCGATAATCATTTGCGGGCGGCTCGTGGCAGCGGACTGGGGCTCTCCATCGTCAGCACCGTGCTTGCCCGTCATAACGGCGGCTACGGTGTGGAAAGCAGCCCCGGTCAGGGCAGCACCTTCTGGTTTGAGCTGGCCACCGATAACGATTTGGCGGAGCGGGAAATGGAAGAATAGTAGGGATTGCCCCGACTTTTCGTGCAAATACAATAGGTGATATGAATAAAAGCTGTCGTAAACAGGAAAAACAGGTGCCTGTTTGCGGCAGCTTTGCTTATTTAAATTTTATGCAGAAAAAACGTATTGCGATGACAATTGTTGATTTGAGGCATTTTAGACCAGCCTGCCCTGCCAGGTGTTCCGTTCCGCCATGCAGCGGTCGATTTCACTGAG
>CAYOVS010000146.1:0-5087 GCA_964407445.1 uncultured Peptococcaceae bacterium | reverse complement strand
TTTGATGAGGTGGGGCTATCCCGTGAACAAATTATTCCTGTAAAAGCCGACGCCACCGCGCTTCCCTTCACGCAAGAATTCTTTGATGCGATCGTCAGCACCGATTCCTATAATTATTTTAGGCGCGACCCGCAATTTCTGGGCACAAAGCTGCTTCCCTTTATTAAAAAAGGCGGCTATCTCTATATCGCTATCCCAGGCATGAAACAGGACTGCCACGATCACCTGCCCCAGGAGCTTCTGCGCTCTTGGACGCCGGAGCAACTGGAATATATCCACGATGTGGCCTATTGGACAAACATCATCCGCCAGACTGCCGGTATCGAAATCCTTTCTATCCATGAAATGGAGAGTAACGAAGAAGTCTGGAACGACTGGCTAAAGCAGGAAAATGAATATGCCATCGGCGACCGCAAAACGATGGAAGCCGGCGGCGGCAAATATCTGAACTTCATTGCGATCATATTGCAAAAGCAAGAATAGCAAAAATAGTCGAGAGCGCAATCTTTCACATCTGCTATACTGATTATGTTGGGAGGTGAGATAAAATGGAAGAACAAATTCTGGCTGTGCAGCGCATGCAGGACTATATTGAGGCACATCTGTATGAAAACATCACCTCGGCGGATCTGGCAAAGGTCTCCCTCTATTCGCCGTGGTACGCCTGCAAGCTATTTGCCCAATGGCTGAATATCACGCCTGCCGACTATATTCGCAGATTGCGGCTTTCCAAATCGGCGCTGCGACTGCGAGATGAGCAAATCAAAATCATTGATGTTGCTCTTGACTGCGGCTTCAGCAGTCCTGACGGCTACCAGAGAGCATTCTTTCGGGAATTTGGCTGCAATCCACGGGAATATGCCAAATCACCCATTCCACTTTATCTTTTCATCCCATACGGAATTCAATCAGCTAAGATAAGAAAGGTAAAAACCATGGAAACCGTAAAGACCGTTTTTATTCAGGTGCTGGAAAAGCCGGCACGCAAGGTGTTGATCAAACGGGGAATCAAAGCAGAAGAGTATTTCGCCTATTGCCAAGAGGTTGGCTGCGACATCTGGGGTTTGCTTGTTAGCATAAAATCCTTATGCGGTGAGCCGGTCTGCCTGTGGCTGCCGGAGCAATACATCAAACCCGGCACCTCTAAGTATGTACAAGGCGTCGAGATGCCAATAAACTACGATGGCACGGTTCCGGAGGGTTTGGACGTAATCCACCTCCCTGCCGCCAAGTATCTGCTGTTTCAGGGGGAACCATTTGCGGAAGAAGATTATGAAGCAGCCATTGAACAAGTATGGGAAGCCATTAAGAAGTACGATCCCACAATTATCGGCTATCAATGGGACGAGGAAAACCCGCGCATCCAGCTTGAACCCATCGGCGCCCGCGGCTATATTGAGCTTTTGGCTATTAAAAGGTTATAATCATCACAGGATAACGACATGACTGAAAAAAATTGGCAACAGAAAACATCCTTATTCCTGACAAGTCAGGCCATTACTCTATTTGGTTCGTCCCTTGTTCAATTTGCCTTGGTGTGGTATGTCACGTTGAAAACCTCATCGGGCTTCTGGGTTTCCATGCTAACCGTGTGCGCCTATTTGCCCCAATTTCTCATCTCTTTTTTTGCCGGCGTATGGGCAGACCGCCATTCGCGGAAAAAGCTGATTATCTTTGCCGATGCTGCCATTGCGCTTGCCACCTTGATCTTGGCAATGCTTTTGCCCTTTCTCAAAAATGACACGCTACTGCTCTCCGCCCTGCTGATTGCTTCGGCAATCCGTTCTGTAGGCACGGGGATTCAAACACCGGCGGTTGGCGCGATGATCCCACAGCTTGTTCCGGAAGAACAATTGATGCGTGTAAACGGAATCAATTCCACCATACAGTCTGTGGTGCAATTTGCGGCCCCGGCTGCCGCAGGTGCAATTCTTACCATCAGCACATTAAGCACCACCCTGTTTATTGATATCGCCAGCGCAGCATCAGGCATTGGCCTGCTGAGCACAATTGGCATCCCAAAGCAAAAGCGAACAGAAGAATCAATGCAAACATCCGTATTTTCTGATTTGATCATTGGCGTAAAATATGCATTTTCCGATAATTTCTTATGGAAACTGCTACTTCTCTATGGTGCATTCATTTTCTTGTGCGTTCCTGCCGGATTTCTCGCCACATTATTTGTCAGTCGCACCTATGGAAACAGCTATCTATATTTGACCATTGTAGAATTAGTCGGCTTTGCCGGAATGGCTGCTGGCGGTTTGCTGATCGGCACATGGGGTGGCTTTCCCAGCAGAATGCAAACACTGACGGTGGGGATATGTGCCTTTGGCGCACTTGCCGTTGGGATGGGAGCGGTCAAAAACTTCGTTATTTATCTACTGCTGATGCTCCTTTTCGGCGTGGCGCTAACAATGGTGCAGACCGCAACAACCACGCTCATCCAAGAAAAGACAGCCCCGGATATGCAAGGTCGGGTTTTTGGCTTTTTGGGTGCAATGTACAGCGGTTTTCTCCCAATCGGCATGGCAGTATTCGGCCCCTTGGCCGATATTGTCCCATTGCATTGGCTGATGATCTGCTCCGGTGCTGCACTTGTTCTAATTGCTCTGTTCCTATTCAGCCGCAAAAAATTCTACCTTGCAGGCAGCCCACTATCAAAATAAGCTTGCGGCCCCATTGCACATCAGCAATACGCTTCCTATTATTATTTCAAGGCAGGCGGAATCAAAAACTGATTCTACCTGCCTTTTCTTTTTTGAAAATACATGTTAAAATTGAACCAAACAGCAAATAGAACAAAACTGCAAACTTTAATAGCGCAAAAGGAACGGAACCGTTGCTTGTCAATTGCAGGACTGCCACCATCGTTTCCGGAAAAACAAGCGGCCATTCACTGCCAACGGCACGGCGGTAACCTGATAATTACGCTATTTTAGGAGGATACCTATGAAAATACTAGTTTTAAACGGCAGTCCCAAGCGAGAAAGCAGCGATACCATGCACCTAACCCACGCTTTCTTAGATGGGATGAACACAGTACAGGCAAACCAGATCCAAATCATCCATGTAATAGACAAGCACATCGAATACTGCAAGGGTTGCTTTACCTGCAAGCGTAACGGCGGTGTCTGCATCTATCAAGATGACATGGCAGCGCTTCTGCAAGAAATTCTTGCTACCGACATCCTCATCTGGAGTTTTCCGCTTTATTGCTTTGGCATGCCCGCGCCGCTGAAAGCGTTGATTGACCGCACTATGCCGCTTTCCAGCATGGCCATGCATCAGGTGGGCGACCATTACGAACACGACAGCCAATATGATTTTTCCCGCTTGCGCTATGTGATGCTCTGCGGTTGTGGCTTTCCCAGTCACAACAATAATTTTGAAGCAATGATCACCCAGTTCCAACTGATGTTTGGCAAAGAGCAATCCACCATCCTCACCGTGCCGGAATCCCCCATGTTTAATGCGCCGGAAGCAGATCTGGTCACCAAGCCTTTCCTGGAAGTGGTTCGGCAAGCAGGTGGCGAATATGCGGAAAGCGGCACTATTACCAAAGAGACTAGGGAAAAATTAGCAATCCCCATGATTCCACCGGAAATGTACGAGCAAATTTGCAATCAAGGTTTGTAAGCATATTATAATTTTTTGCGCAAAATCTTTTACTGCGCGTTTTTGATTTCCCCAATCCGCTCCCGGTAATCGGGCAAATATTGTTCGATCAAAGCATAGAACTGGCGACCGTGGTTCTTATGGCGAATATGAGCCAATTCATGGACGACCACATACTCTATGCAGCGTTCCGGCAGCAGCATGAGCCGCCAGGAAAAGCAAATACTGTTTTTGCCGCTGCAACTGCCGTATCGTTTGGCAGCATTGGTGATCTTCACCCCAGTGGGGGTAAGCCCCATCAGCCTGCTGTAATAGGCAACCTTCTGCGGCAGCGCTTCTTTGGCACACTGCACCAACGTCAAACGCTGCTGCTCCGTAATCACCGGCTGCGCCTCGTTATAGCGCTGTTGCTTCTCTAAATGTTCGGTAATCCACTGCTGATGCTCCATCACAAAGCAATCCACAACAGACTGGGAAAGACGCCGGGGCGCCCGCACCAGCACGGTCAGATCAGGACGGATTTCTAATGCCATTGTGCGGCGATCAGAGCGAATCAATCGGTATTCCGGCATATGCTCCTCATTCTATCCCTTGCGCAGTAAACATGGATAGCAGCAATCCATTGGTCATCTTGGCCGCCATCAATTCTTTAAAGCGATAGGATTTTGTATTGCCTTCCGCCCTCATTTCCGCCATAGCTGTTTCCGTCTGCCGCTGACGCTCCTTCAGCTGTGCCAACACCAGCTCGAAGCGGGCTAAACGTTCTGCTTGCGCCAAGGTCAATTCTTTTGCGGTCATGCCCATTTCCCCTCATCTCTTGATCATAAGCCTATTGCACCCATTGCTTTTTTAAAGCTTTGCGCAAGCAAAGCTCCCCCACTACCCTGCCGATAGCCATCCCTATCATCACCACTATTTGCTCTTTACAGGATGCCGGATGACAGTTTTCAGCTTTTCCGCAGCGCATTTGCGAACATCGCTAAGATAAATCTCGTGATGATATCTTATATCACTGATATCAATACAATAGCCGCAGCTATCCGCATATTCGTCCATCAGCTTTATCGTTGCCGGTTCTGCATCATAAGGGCCGATATGCATACACTGCACGCACAGGCCTTCGTCGTAGGCAAAAAACTCCACTGGCGAAAAATCGCTTTTCTTCTTTTTGGTCGCTTCGGTCACTGCCCAATCAAAATCTGCTTTTGTCACAAATTCCGGCAAGCGGATCACCGAAATCCAGTGGAATTGATCTTTTTGGCTGTAATCAATTCCCGCCATGTTTTCCATCCACCAGAACCCTTCCAATGGGGGCACCACATAGGAAAAATACCCGTCGATTTTATGATTGCCTCTCTCACTCATCTTGATCGTAAAGGCGATGCCGTAAAGAAGTCCGATCGCCGCCTGATATGTGCCATCCTCCTCATTGGGATTGCCGCTGCCTCGCACCGCAATAAAGTTCATCG
>CAYOVS010000145.1:0-5097 GCA_964407445.1 uncultured Peptococcaceae bacterium | reverse complement strand
AGGAAATTGTGAATCGAACCGGTTGGCAAAATCTGAAGGCGGTGCAGAATCAAGCCGTTCTCAACGTGGATTCCAATGAGATTTCTCGCCCGGGTCCTCGTTTGGCTGAAGCTGCGCAAACCATTTACCAGTTTGTGTATGGTACAGAGGAATAGCTTTTTGCAAAATAATGTTGTCGATCAGGAACGGTTTTTTTAGCCGTTCCTTTTTGGCTAAGTAGGTGAATCGGTGATGAAAAAAAACAGGCCGGAAGGGTTCCGGCCCGTGGAGTATCTGATTTTTGGTTTGCTGACGTTGGCAACCACATTGCTTTGCGTTTGCGTGGGTAGCGTGGGGATTACGCCTGCCGATACCTTCACCGCTATTTGGAACACCTTGTGGGGGTTGCCGGTGCCGGCGGGGATTTCCCAGTCGATCATTGTTTTTGTCCGCTTGCCCCGAGTGCTTTGCGTTGCTCTGTCTGGGGCGGCTTTGTCGTTAAGCGGCGCCGCCATGCAGGGCTTGCTGCGTAATCCTTTGGCGGATGGTTCTACCTTGGGCGTATCCTCCGGCGCCTCCCTTGGCGCAGTGCTGGCCATTGCCTTTGGCATTAGCATTCCCGGCTTTGCTTCAGGGGGAACCATGGTGATGGCGATTTTGTTTGCCTTTGCCTCCCTGTTGATTATTCTCAGCTTGGCCTATAAATTGGATTTTTCCCTTTCTACCAATACCATCATTTTGATCGGCATTATCTTTTCCATGTTTGCCAGCAGCATTATCAATGTGGTGGTGACCTTTGCCGGGGAAAAGGTCAAAACGATCATGTTTTGGACGATGGGCAGCTTATCCGGCAGCAGCTACACCAATGTGCTAACGTTGTTAGTGGCTTTGCTCCTGTGCGGCGCAGTTATTGTGCGTTATGGCCGGGAGCTGAACGCATTTGCAGTAGGGGAGGATAATGCCCGCCATGTAGGCGTCAATGTGAAAAAGGTAAAGCTGATCGTGCTGATTGCCGTATCGGCGCTGATCGGTGTCAGCGTTTCCATCGGCGGCACCATCGGCTTTGTGGGCTTGGTGATCCCCCATATGACCCGGATGCTGGTGGGGCCCAACCATAAACGGCTGCTGCCCGCTTGCTTGTTCTCCGGGGCAATCTTTTTGATGCTGGCGGATTTGCTGGCCAGAACCTTGCTCAATCCTTTGGAGCTGCCCATCGGCGTGGTCACTTCTTTTGTGGGATCCATCGCCTTTGTGTATATTTTTTATTCGTCGCGGAAGGGGAAATAGCCATGCTGCAAGTAAAGAATATGACAGTCAGCTTTGGCAACCTTACTATCGTTGACGATGTCAGTTTTTCCATAAAAGAAAATCAGTGGATGATGGTGGTAGGCCCAAATGGGGCGGGAAAATCCACCATTGTCAATGCCATTTCCCAAGGTGTGCCATATCAGGGGCAGGTTTTGTTTCAGGATAAAGATATTGCTTCCTGGAAAACCGCTGCTTTGGCTCGGAACATCGGTGTTTTGATGCAGCACCATTATGTTGGCTATTCTTTTACCGTGGAGGAGGTGGTTCGTTTGGGGCGGTACGCGTATTCCCACGGCGTTTTCTCCACAGACAGCGATGAGGACGAAGAAATGGTGGAACAGGCCTTGGCGCTAACCGGGATGCAGCCCTTGCGTCATCAATCCGCAACCACCTTATCCGGTGGGGAATTGCAGCGCACCTTTTTAGCGCAAATCTTTGCCCAAAATCCCCGTTTGCTGATTTTGGACGAGCCTACCAATCACCTGGATTTGGTGTATCAAAAGCAGATTTTTGGTTTGATCGGCGATTGGGTGAAGCTGCCGGGGCGGGCGGTCATCTCGGTGGTGCATGATCTCAATTTGGTCAAGGCTTTTGGCACGGATGCTATTTTGCTGCAAAAGGGCAGACTGTTGGCGGAAGGCTCGGTGGAGCAGGTGTTGAGCCGGGAAAATCTGCAGCAGGTTTACGACTTGGACGTGTATGCCTGGATGCAGCATATGCTGGCGCAGTGGAACGGTTAGCGAGGACACTATGCGAATTTTACTGACCGGTGGCGCGGGCTGCGGCAAAAGCACCTACGGCTTAAAGCTGGCCGGACAATTGCCCGGCCCCCATTATCATATTGCCTGCATGGAGCCGCTGAATGAACAGGATCGAGCAGCCGTTTTGCGTAATCGCCGGGAGCGCAGCGCCTTTGGCTTTGTCAATCTGGAGTGCTATCGGGATGTGGGCACTCTGCTGTTGCCCCGGCGGGGGACAGCTTTGCTGGAATGTTTGTGCAATTTGAGTGCAAACGAGCTGTTTTGCCGGTCTGGTTCTGCCACGGCCACGGTGGAAAAGGTGTATCTGGATATCCAAAGGCTGTCTGCCCAGTGTGAACATTTGCTGGTGATCACCAATGAAATCGGCGGCGGTGGTGAGGATATCACCCCGGAGATCCAAGCGTATATTACAGCTTTGGGAAGGCTCAATCGCTTGCTGGCGGCAGATTTTGAGGTGGTAGTGGAATTGGTCTGCGGGATTGCCATCCCGCGCAAGGGAAGGGTAGGAGCAAACGAATGATTTTGGTGGTGGGCTCATTGGGGGCGGGAAAGCTGGATTATGTGCAGGGGCTGGGCTATGGGCAGCAGCAAATTGCCCAGGCAATAGTGGATTCTCGCCCGGTGCTCAACGATTTGCAGGAGCTGATTTTGGCTGATCCGCAAAATTGGCAGCAATTGCTGCCAATTTTGCGGCAAAAAGAGGTTGTGATCTGCCGGGAACTGGGCAGCGGCATCATCCCGGTGGAACCGGAACAGGTGGCCGCCCGGCGCGCTGTGGGTCGTGCTTGCATTTTGCTGGCGCAAGAGGCGGAGCAGGTGGTGCGGCTGATCTGCGGCATTCCCCAGGTGATCAAGGGCTAAGCTTGCTTCGGTGTGCTTGTGGCTGCTAGCCCGCCAAATAGCCGTTATGGAGCAGCCAGTCGATGCTTTCTTGCGCAGGCGCATTTTCCAGGGTGATGGTGGCTTCCGGCGCTTTTTGCAGCAGCAGTGGCAGAACCTCCTTCATGGGGATTTCTCCTTGCCCCAGCGGCCAATGTCGATCATACAGGTGATCATTGTTGTGCAGGTGCACATGACCGATGGCCGGACCCAGTATTTCGATCCACTTGGCTACCGGTGTGGGAGAAAAGACATTGGTATGGCCGGTATCCAGACAAATTTTTACCCGACTGTCATTAACGCCTTCAATCACCTGTAATAGCAAGCCAAGATCCTTTTCCAACACATTTTCGATATTAACAGAAAAATCGGCAGGCTTATCGCTGATAAATTCCCGCCAGAACTCGATAGAACGCTGGATAAACCAAATATCCATGTAAATATAAGGCACATAACCGGAATGAAAGATCAGCTTTTTGACGCCGTAGCTGGCCGCCAGTTCGGCAGATTGGTGAAATCTGCTTTTGGCCAGCTGCAATGCTTTTGGGTCGATGGCGCAGGGATGCAGCTCATTAAAAGGCGCATGCCAGGTGGCCTTGGGGATGGCAGCCAGTTTTGGTGCAATCTGTGCTTGCCAATAGGCGATATTTTCCTCATCCATATTGCAGGCAGTGCAAAACTCGCAAATTTCCAATCCTAAATGATATTTTTGGGCTAATTCTATGCAGTCGTCCCCAATAGTGGATAGATATAAACGATCGTTAATCTTCATAAGCAGCCTCCGTAAAATGAAATCTTCTAAACCCTGCTATCATCTTAGCATTGGCATGGATTGCTGTCAATAAAACCGCTGGGTTTCTGTAGCCGGAGAGGTACCGTGAAAAAGAAAAAAGTGGATGACTTTGCCGTGTTGCGGCAAGCCCTGCCGGAGCAGGAGCGCAAACGGCTGGACGAGTATTTTTGCCGTTTGAACCATAGATTGAACTTATCCCGCAATGAGGAACGTGTCATACTCAAGGATTTTGAAAAGGCGATCACCTATTGTTTGGCGCGCAACTGTTCAGTAACTGATATTTTGACGCGTTTTGATGATGCCAAGTTGGGAAATTACTATTTATATCAGCCGCAGCACTGGTACCCTTTGGATGATGCGGCAAAAATCTATCCGCTTTCCATCAATCACGGCTGGATGGCGGTTTTTCGCCTGTCCATTTATTTGGATGGGGATATTGTGCGGGAGTTGCTGCAAATCGCCTTATATTTTACGATCAAGCGCTTTCCTGTTTTTGCTACTGCACTCAAAAAAGGATTCTTTTGGCATTATCTGGATGGCGTAAAAAAATTATACCGAATTTCAGAGGAACAAGAGCTGCCTTGTGCGCCGCTGAATATTGCTGCCGGAGGCGCGGCTTCTTTTCGAGTGTCGTATTATCAAAATCGCATCAGCGTAAAGTTTTTTCATGTTTTAACGGATGGTTTTGGCGGTACAACCTTTTTGCTCACCTTGGTTGCCGAGTATTTGCGGTTGCTGGGAGAAGAAATCCCTTGTAACAGTCGGATATTGGATATTGACGCCACTCCCTTGCAGGGAGAAAGTGCCAACGATTTTCGGTTGGCGCTCTCCAGCAATGAGCCGGGAGGTTTGGCGGAAAGTCCGGCGTTGCAATTAAAAGGCAGGTTGGCGGCAGTCCGTCCGGTGCAGCTTCTCCATTTGGAGATGTCTGCTTTGCAGCTAAAGGAGCTGGCTAAGGCGTATCATACCACGGTGACCGGGCTGCTGTTGGCCTGTATGTTTCTGGCCTGCCGGGATTGCGCTCCTCGGGAGGGGATGCTGAAAATTCAGGTGCCGGTAAATATGCGCAAATTTTTCCCCTCCACCACGCTGCGCAATTTTGCGTTATACGGGATCATTCGTCTGCCGGTATCTCAAATTGGCGATTTGGAGCAGCTGATTTTGGAGATCAATCGACAGTTGGCCTGGGAAACGGGGCGAGACTCCTTGAATAACACGATGGTGTATACGAGGAAATTGGTGCGTTCCTTACGATTTATTCCGCTGTTTATCAAAAAACCGGCGGCTAGATTAGGGTATCATTTTGTGGGTGACCGCGCGCTGACCAACACCTTGTCCAATTTGGGAGTAATTACGTTGCCGGAATCCATGTCCAAA
>CAYOVS010000144.1:0-5169 GCA_964407445.1 uncultured Peptococcaceae bacterium | reverse complement strand
TATGGTTTTTTGTGTACGAATGGGGTTTTTCTTGGTAGATAGAGGAAGATGATGTCATATCTTGCTGTAATTTGGAAAAGGAAATCGAAGGCTGGAGGAAAAATCCTGTGGATGAAACAAGGGTTCTTCGGTTACAGAGAGAAACTTATCCACAATATTTCCGGGTTTGGCAGATTTGGGGAAAAAATCCCCAAAAAGCCTTCCCTCGGGAGGAATCGTATGGATGCCATGGTAGATGCCTTAGCTTATTCCGCATGTTGCACGGAAAATGAAGAGGAGCGGAAAATTCTTCCACAGGTCATATATCGTTCAGAACTGCTGCGCACTTTAGGCGAAAATTCTGCGGCGATTATTCATGAGCTGAAAAGCCCCCTGGCAGGGATTCGGGCGCAGCTTCAGTTGTTGGAGCGTCAGCTTGTATTAGGCCGCAGTGAGGATACGTTGGTGCAGGATCGGTTTGGGCTGATCTTTGGTGAAATTGGCCGGATGAGTCAATTGATCAACGAATTTTTGACGCTTTCTTCGCAACGAGAACCTCACCTGCAAAAGCTGGAACCGGTGCTGTTGATCGAGCAAACCGTCTTGCTGCTCAAAAGCTTGTGCCTTAATGCCGGCGTCATTTTGGAAAGCGATTTGCCCGCCTCCTCTCGCCAGCTTTGGGGGGATGAGCAGCAATTAAAGCAGGTTTTGGTCAATTTGATCGTCAATGCGCAGCAGGCTTGCAGTTGCGGTTGCCATATTTTGGTGCGCCTTAGCTATTTGCCCAACGATATCTGCATTATTGTAGAGGATGATGGTGCAGGCATGGAAACAGAAGTGCTCAACCGGATCTTTGATGTTTTTTATACTACCAAAGAAAAAGGCAACGGCTTAGGCTTAGCCATTGTGCGGCAAATTGTAGAAAGTCATCAGGGGCGTATTGAGGTCTTTAGTAAACCGGGGGAAGGCAGTCGTTTTCAGATTACGCTTCCCTGTTTGTTTGAACTGATTCGGTAAAAGAAATTCTCTGTTTTGTCTTTGCTGGCTTGGCTTAATAAAATATTTGCATTTCCTGTCCCTTCAAGGTAAAATAGAGGGCAAGGCGTATGCCGCAAAAGAATGGCAGCGTCAATCTAATTTTACTTTTAGGAGGGTAACAATTTATGTCCTTATGGGCCGACGCCAAAAATATGGCGGAAAAAGATCCTGCATCCAAAGGCGTTTGGGAAGTTATTTTGCTGTATTCCGGTTTCCACGCGTTGATCTGGCATCGGATGGCTCATTGGTGTTACCGGCGGCGGCTGTTTTTTTTAGCGCGGCTGCTTTCTCAAACCGGTCGCTTTTTTACCGGGATCGAAATTCATCCTGGGGCAAAAATCGGTGATCGGTTTTTTATTGATCATGGCATGGGCATCGTCATCGGCGAAACTGCCGAGATCGGCGATAACTGCACCATTTATCATGGGGTGACGCTGGGCGGCACCGGTAAAGATACCGGCAAGCGGCATCCTACCATTGGTAACAATGTGCTGATCGGCGCCGGCGCCAAGGTGCTGGGGCCTTTTACCGTTGGTGATAACTCGCAAATCGGCGCAAACTCTGTGGTGCTGAAGGAGATCCCCCCCGATACCACCGTCACCGGGATTCCCGGCAGGGCGGTGCGGCAGGCCTCCCGGCGTATTCCCTCCAGCGACTTGGATCAGGTGCATCTGCCCGATCCGATCATGCAGGAATTGTGCCGCTTAAACGATGCTTTGGAGGCATTGGATCAAAAATACCGGGATTTATCACAGCAATTGACAAAAACAAAGCAATAGACGGATTGGGAATGGACAAATATGCTCTTGTTCGCCCCGTTATCCTTTACCGAAAACAGGCAGGGATGAAGATTGAATAATAAAAAACAAAAAAAAGTGGTAAATAGTATCTGGAATAGAGTGGGTACCCTTTTTACAGGGAGAAAGCAGTGTCTAAACCGGCAACAGCAGTCCGAAAAAGAACTGCCCCACGAGTGGGTTTGGGATATTTTAGGGGTGATTTTAGGGTTGGTGATTTTGGTAGCCGCCTATTTTGTCTGGCAAGCTGTTGCCATCAACCAGCAGCAGCCGGAACAAAGCCAGGTGATTGCAACCCCCGCCACCAGTCCCGATAAGCCCTATCTGCTGCAAGAGGTGGATGGCCGCTACAAGCTGATGACGCAGGATTATACCTATTACCTGTCTGCTGTCACTCCAGAACAGGAAAAAACCATTTCTATCATGTATGATTCGGCCGTCAAGGCGGTTTTTGAGTATTTGGCTTCGGAGGGCGGTATTTCCAGCAGCTATCTGGTATCCCGTCAGGATGTGATGGAGAGCGTGGATATTTATGTCTACGATCAAATCAACAGCGGGGTAAACCAATCCTTGTCCTATCAGGAGATGCTGGTGGATTGGCAAAATTATCAGGGCGATGCGGCCTTGCTGGTTCCCGTTGGGATGCTCCAAAGCAATACGCCGGATGCACTGGGCAAGCTGTTTTATCAGATGATTTGCCAATGCCTGCGTTTGCTTTCCATCAACTATGATAATGCTGATCAGGCCGTTTGCTACGGTTGGCGGCAGTACGATTTTATCACGGAGCAAGAATACGGCAAAGCCATCGACGCGGGCACCGCGCTGTGGCTGGGAGATCAGATTTATCAGGCGTATCAGTATTATGTGTTGGATGCTCCTGCCATAGAAACGCAGGCGCCCTATACCGCCTTGTATCAAATGGCTCAGTCCTTGTACCAGTTTGTTGGGCAGGATATGATCGGCTGGTATATCAAAAACGATGTGGAAAGCATGGCGCAGGCCTTTCAGCAAGGCTTGCAGCCTGCCGCTCAGGAGTATCAGGCTGCCAAAGAACGGTCTGAGGCTATTGCCAAGGCCGCTTCAAAAGCCACCGGCGCTGACAGGGATGCGGAATCGCAGGAGATTGCCATTTTCCAATCCACAGCGCCTTGGGTATATTTCTGTCAATTAACAGACCCTTTTGATTATGCCATCAGCGGCCAGGCTCCGGCGGATGCCGCCGCCCGCTATCAGGAGGCCGTCGATATTTTGAGCTACTTTCCTAAGGGTTGATCGATATGGGTAAACTGTCTGTTGCCTTTTCCCGCTTATTGTATCCCCAGCCCCATTGTCTGCTTTGCGGTGCTTTGGTGGCGCAACCGGGGCTTTGCGCCGCCTGCGAAAGCCAGCGGCGCTATTTTCGTCCTTGCGTCCACTGCGCCTGCTTTTTACCGGTTGCTGCTGCATCGGCGCTTTGCACCGATTGTATGGCCGCGCTGCCTGCTTTTACGCTGGCCAGGGCGGCTTTGCCGTATCAGGGAGAATTGCGCCGGGCGCTGCTGGGCTTTAAATATCACAGGCAGCTTTGGCTGCAAACCCCTTTGAGCGGGCTGCTTTTGGATATCTACCGGCAGTGGTTTGCGCCGCTGCAACCGCAGCTGATTTTGCCGGTGCCTCTTTCTCCCCAAAGGCTGGCAGAACGGGGCTATAACCAAAGCGCTTTGCTGGCTCGCGCATTGGCGGGGCAAACCGGGTTGCCCTACCGGGAGGATTTGCTGCTGCGGCGTAAAGATACACCGCCCCTGTCCCGTTTGAATAAGCAGCAGCGCCACCGGGTGCTGGAAGGCGCGTTTGTCTGCCCTTTTGCCCTGAACGGCGCCCGCATCTTGCTGGTGGACGATATCTATACCACAGGTTCTACCGCCAACGGCTGCGCCAAGGCGCTACAGGCGGCGGGCGGGGGAGAGGTGTATGTGTTGACCGTAGCCTCCGCCAAGTTGAGTTAGCTGGCTGCACCAATCATACCTCCGCGAAAATAAGCACCGCCATACGGCCCCGCATCTTTTGTGACGCGCGATCACGTATGTTTATATACGCTCACCCGCGCCCCAAAATCTGCGTGGCCGTCTATCGGCACTTCTTTTCGCTCTCTGGTTCAGGGAGTGGGCGGCGGCTATGTTATAAGCTGGCTGCACCAATCATACCTCCGCGAAAATAAGCACCGCCATACGCCCTTCCGTCTCCCGCGCCGTTCGGTTACGTCTGAGCTAGAACCAAAATTGGAATGGCTACACCTAGTTGAACAGTTTTACTAAGGTCATGTATAATGGAAAACAGAAACAGAACGGAGAATGAACATGACCAAAAAAAGAGAACGACGCGAATTCACAGAGGAGTTCAAACATCAAATGGTGCAGCTGTATAATAGCGATAAATCTAGCGCAGACGCTGGTTTCAGCCTATACCGTTGTCACGTTTCGACCGTGCAAGATAGAATATAATGAATCTGCAGCGAAAAATGAACTCGCCCGATGCTTTCACGGTCAGGAAAGATATGCGGTTTTGGAGGATGGGACACATAAGCAGGAATGCGAAGTGTGACCACATTCTAACAAAACGAGGGGTTTCCAAAGGGGGTGAAAGCCTCCCTTTGGCACACAACCTTTGGGAAAAAGGTGTAGTGTGTTACGTCTGCTGCTACGGCTGGCAAGAAAAATGTGGGTGTGGCCTTATGGGCACACCCACATTTTGAGCGATAGAAAAACGGGCGGGGTTTTACGAATGGAAAGGAGCAAAAGTCCGTTCGGTTTCACAAGCGGAGATAGGTATACAAAGTAACGACCATGAGAGCGTGCATCAGATTAACAATTCTATTCGGTCACTATGATCATAATTTTGAATGTCTTTGAATCGACACTGTTCGCAAAAGTAACAATATTAATTCCTTGGGTAAATAGGGGCTGTCACTCCTATAGATTCTTCACTGGCAGCATCAAATTTAATGCTACGAAGGCAGATCGTGATAATCGTTGTAATTAGCGGCATAATTACAAAGCTTAAGCCCAAAAGCTACGACCCTTTTTCTTGGCTATAAATCCGGGTATAAGCGCGCAAAAAGCAATTCCCATTAGTGGATAATTCATAAATCATCCTCCCAACCGATGCAATTAATCTTATTATTGTGCTGTTATTTATTTCTGCAGATTAGCACCGCACTTATGGCAAAACATGCTATCAGAAGGCAACTTGGCGCCACAGTAATGACAGATGATTTCGCTGGGCATGTCCACTGGCAATGAGCAAGTTGTGCAAGAAGCAGGCGCCTCATTTTTGTACGTATTACACAAGATACTATTTGATGGGCTTGATGAGCCTA
>CAYOVS010000143.1:0-5176 GCA_964407445.1 uncultured Peptococcaceae bacterium | reverse complement strand
ATTTTTTATTCTATTTCAACAAAAAAATTCTCTTTTCAGATTACCATCAGCCTGCATTATGAAGATCATTTCTACCGAATATATTCATCGCAACCATTCACCGATTTCACTATGGCATAAACATACATTTTTGGCAAGCTTTTTCTAGCAATCTCACAAAAAAAGGACTATTCCCTTGTTTGGGATAGTCCTTTTTTGCAAAATGATGAAAAGCCCTGCTTATTCTTGAGTAAAGCTAATTACAAAATCATACTCGGTGCTACGCATTTCCGAAGTGGAACTAGTCCAAACGGTCTCGATAGAGACGCCATCGTTGGCAGCCTGCCAAGCGGCAAACCCGTTATCCGGCTCTGCGCCATCCAGACCAATGGGCTGATCGCAGGTAAAGCCTTTGGCTTCCAGCGCGCTGATATAAGCGGCAAACTGGTCGTAGGTCATATCCTTTTTCATCAGGCTATAGGCAGTTTTCTCTTCGTTGACCACAACAGCATCAACATTTTCCGCTGCGCTGGGCAGTTTGAAGAAAAAGGTGTCGATTGGCCAAGGCTGTTCTCCATCGGTAATGGTAATATCAGAGGTGCTGGCCGGAATGGATACTTGAATATCCGAACCGCTTGCCGCCGGGGTATTGCCGGTATCACCACCGCAAGCGGAGAGTGCGATCAAAAGCAACAGGGTTAACGATATCAATAAAAATTTCTTCATCTTTATGTAGGCTCCTTTGTCAGTTTGTACCCACATATTTTACTACAAAAAAACGGTTTTGCATAGATGCTAAAAGAAAGTTCATAAAAATGTCAGCTTTATCATCGGCATCCCACGAGTCTGTTAAAGGGCTGGATGCCGCTCTTCCTGCAAAGCCTCGGCAATAGATCCTTTGGCATTGGTAGTATGTTCCACCGATAGCGAATAAGCCTGCTGCCCGTCTCCCTTGGCAATGGCAGCCAACAGTTTGCGGTGTTCCTCCAGCATCTTGGCGGCTCGTCCCGGCGTAGTGATCGACTTATATCGCGCCATACGGGCATAATTGTGAAAATTGGCCAACATCGCCCGCAGCGGACGGTTTTTTCCCGCCTTGCAAATCAAATCATGAAAACGGGAATCCAGCTCCACCAGCTTTTCCAGATCGCCCTTCCCTACATAGAACTCGGTTAGGTTAAGGGTTTCTTCCAGCTCCGTCAGCTCGCTTTCCTCGATACGCTCCGAGGCCAGCCGGGCAGCCAAGCTTTCGATCGTCAGCTTGATCAAATAAATATCAGCGATATCCTGCCGAGTCACCCCCAGCACCACCACGCCCTTGTGGGGCACAAATTCCACCAGGCCTTCCAGCTCCAGTTGAGCCATGGCTTCCCGAAGGGGCGTACGGCTGACGCCAAATTCTTCGGCCAGCGCTTTCTCGGCCAGACTAAAGCCGGGCGGATATTTTCCGTTAACAATATCAGATTCCAGTTGATGAAAGATCTTGTTTCGCAAATTGCTTTTGGATGGGCGTAACTCATCAGAGTCATCCTTACGCAGCATTTGGTTTTCCCCCTTAGCAACGATTGGTCATCTCAATATGTTGCGGCTTTTGGAGGCAACAGCCTATCCCGCAGTCGCTCTTTACGGACTATTTCCTTGCAAAACCGCGCATAACGGCGCAACAGCTATTTTCCCTGGCTGGTATAATTGAGCAGACCGCCGCAAATCAACATCTCCGCCTGCCGCGGGGAAAATCCTCCCAGCAGCTTGACAGTTCTGCCGTCGATACGGGCGGTAACCTCCCGTCCGGCTGCGGCTGCCCGCAGTTGCTCCGGCGCATGGTCGATTTCCAACAGCTCGCCCATGGCGCAGCAATCATACTCCGCCGGATCGGCAAAGGTCAGCGGCACAATGCCGTTATTGATCAGGTTGGCGGCATGGATCCGGGCAAAGGACTTGGCCACAACCGCCTTCACGCCCAAATACAGAGGCGTCAGCGCCGCGTGTTCCCGGCTGGAGCCCTGCCCATAATTGCTGCCGCCGATGATCACACCGCCGCCGTTTGCCTTGGCACGGGCCGGGAAATCCGGGTCGCAGGGGGTCAGGCAATAATCTGCCAGATAGGGCACATTGGAACGGTAGGGCAGCAGCTTGGCATTGGAGGGCATGATATGATCGGTGGAAATATTATCGCCCAGCTTAATCAGCAGCTTGCCGCTTAAAGTATCCGCCAAAGGCGCGTGAGCGGGCAGCGGCTTGATATTGATGCCGCGCACCACTTCTACATCTTCCCCTACGGGAGCAGGGGCAATGATCAAGTTGTCATTAATCGGAAAGGCGTCCGGAACCAGCGAAGACGGCGCAAACGCAAAATCCCGGGGATCGGTCAGCACGCCGGTGATCGCCGATACGGCAGCAGTTTCCGGCCCAACCAAATAGACCTGAGCATCCGCAGTGCCGCTGCGGCCTTTAAAATTACGGTTAAAGGTGCGCAAGGTGACGCCGCCGCTTTTGGGCGATTGCCCCATGCCGATGCAAGGGCCGCAGGCGCTTTCCAAAATCCGCGCGCCGGCCGCTACCATTTTGGCCAAAGCACCGTTTTCCGCCAGCATGGTCAATACCTGCATAGAGCCGGGAGCGATTACCAAGCTGACGTTTTCCGCCACGGTATGCCCCTCTAAAATGGCTGCTACCTTCATCATATCAGAAAAGGAAGAATTGGTGCAGCTGCCGATAGCCACCTGATCCACCGGCAAACCGGCGACACTTTTTACCGTGGCTACATTATCGGGGCTATGAGGCATGGCCGTCAGCGGCTCCAGCGCCGAAAGATCCAGCTCCATCTCTTCATCATAAACAGCATCCGCATCCGCCTGCAGCTCCTGCCAAACCTCCTCGCGGCCCTGGGCCTTGAGGAACTGGCGGGTCACCTGGTCGCTGGGGAAAACAGAAGTGGTTGCCCCTAGCTCTGCACCCATATTGGTGATGGTAGCCCGCTCCGGTACACTCAACCCGGCCAAGCCCTCGCCGCTGTATTCCATAATATAGCCCACGCCGCCTTTCACGCTGCGACGGCGCAAAATCTCCAAAATCACATCCTTGGCAGAAACCATCGGCTGCAGCTTGCCGGTAACCTGCACCCGGCAGATTTTCGGCATCATCAAATAATAAGCGCCGCCGCCCATAGCCACCGCCACATCCAGACCGCCTGCACCAATGGCCAGCATGGCCATAGCGCCACAGGTGGGAGTATGACTGTCGGAGCCCAGCAGCGTTTCACCGGGAACGGCAAACCGCTCTAAATGCACCTGGTGGCAAATGCCGTTGCCGGGCCGGGAAAACCAAACCCCATGCTTTTTGGCTACAGTTTGGATGTATTTGTGATCGTCGGCATTTTCAAAGCCGGATTGCAGGGTATTGTGATCGATATAGGCCAAAGACCGCTTGGTTTTTACCCGGGGAATCCCCATCGCTTCAAATTGCAGATACGCCATGGTTCCGGTAGCGTCTTGGGTTAGTGTCTGATCGATGCGAATGGAAATTTCCTGCCCCGGCTCCATCTCGCCGGAAAGCAAATGGCTGCTGATAATTTTTTGGCTCAAATTCATCAAAAACGCTTCCTCCTACTATAAATTGAGGCTTTCGTAGACCTGGGCCAGCTCGGCGTTGCCAATGGTGGTCACCCGCCCAGCCGCATACTGCTGATCCACCCAATCCTTGATCTGCAGCACTCTGGGGTCGTTTTTATCTACCATTTTATCATCCAGCTTCAGATATTTGCTCATCCACATGGCGATACCGGCCGCGCCGGAGGTAGCGGTGATCGAAACGCCGGGAGGGCTCTTGAGGATTTTGGCGGTATCGAAAATATTATAAATTTCCTCGTCCTTGAGCATGCCATCGGCGTGAATACCGGCCTGCGTGGTATTAAAATTGCTGCCCACAAAGGGGGTATTGGCAGGGATCTTATAGCCCAGTTCTTTTTCGTAATAATCCGCAATATCCCGGATAACCGTGGGATCCATGCCGTCCATAGAACCTCTTAGCTGCGCGTATTCGATAACCATGGCTTCCAGCGGGGTGTTGCCGGTACGTTCGCCGATCCCCAACAGAGAGCAATTGACCGAGGATGCGCCATACAGCCAGGCGGTAGCGGCATTGCTGACGGATTTATAGAAATCATTATGCCCATGCCATTCTAACAGCTCCGCGCTAAAACCGCAATAGTTGCGCAGACCATAAATGATACCGGGCACGCTTCTGGGCATAGAAGCACCGGGATAGCTCACACCGTAGCCCATGGTATCGCAGGCACGGATTTTGATCGGCATACTGTATTCTTCCATCAATTTGTTCAGCTCATGGGCAAAGGGCGCCACAAAACCATAAAAATCGGCACGGGTAATGTCTTCAAAATGGCAGCGGGGGTTGATCCCCTCTTCCAAAGCGGAGCGAATCACCGATAAATAGTCCGCCATTGCCTGGGCACGGGTCTTTTTCAGCTTTTTAAAGATATGGTAGTCGGAGCAGCTCACTAAAATGCCGCATTCCCGCAATCCCATGTTTTTGGCCAGCTCGAAATCTTTTTTGGAGGCACGAATCCAACCGGTAATCTCGGGGAAACGATAGCCCAGATCCTGGCATTCCCGCAGAGCTCTCTTATCCCGCTCACTGTAGAGGAAAAACTCGCTCTGCCGAATGATGCCCTTGGGGCCGCCCAGCTTATGTAGCATCTTATACAAATCAACGATATGTTTTACTTCGTAAGGCGCACGGCTCTGCTGACCGTCCCGGAAAGTAGTATCGGTGATCCAGATCGTATCGGGCATCTCCGCCGGTACCAGCCGATGGTTAAAAGCACAGCGCGGTACTTCGTCATAGGGGAACAAATCCCGGTACAAATGGGGTTCTGCCACATCCTGGAGGCTGTATTTATAATCGCACTCCAGTAGTATGTTATAGCTTTTGCTGAATTCCAGCATGGTAATACCTCCTTTTTTGTGGTAATGCCGTATAAATCATAGTGGGATATTTGTATACAATTATACGCCGATACTTGGATTCCGTCAAGAGGCCAATCCACATATTTTTCAGAATTTTAGCCAAAAGACACATTGTTCCGCCACTACTGCGGTGAAGGAAAAGAAGGGCCAATTACACAATCCTGCCACGTAAAACGCTAAAAACCAGATAAAACAAGAACAAAATAATTATA
>CAYOVS010000142.1:0-5182 GCA_964407445.1 uncultured Peptococcaceae bacterium | reverse complement strand
ATTATTTATTATAGCTAAAGCTTGTATTTCAGAATAAAATAGAATAAGAACTGCGAAAGCACCCGTCGATACCCGCATTCAGCCAAAGCCAGCGAGCAAAGCGATGCGGCAATATTCGCACCCAGCCCGCCTAGAACGCCGCCCATATC
The DNA here is from genome assembly GCA_964407445.1 of uncultured Peptococcaceae bacterium. GTDB lineage: Bacteria > Bacillota > Dehalobacteriia > UBA4068 > UBA4068 > JAILCQ01. The sequence goes on along the minus strand of CAYOVS010000142.1, from coordinate 5,033 downwards.
CGCAACAGAGTACGCAAACCCGCTTGCAAAATAGCCGCCGCAAAGAACGTGAACCAGAGAGCGAAAAGAAGTGCCGATAGGGGGTCGCGCGGCTCCTGCGACGTGAGCGAGCAGCAAAAGCGGAATACAAGCGCTCCGCGCTTGCACGTAGCTATAGCACAAAATCAGAGATTTTGGCTCTAGCTCAGACGTGAACGAGCGGCGCGGGAGACGGAAGGGCGTATGGCGATGCTACTTTTCGCGGGGGCAAGATTGGTGTAGCAAGCTACATCAGGAAGGGCTTGCCTGCTGCAAACATCACCAACACCTCTCCCACCGCCTGCTGCTCGATTATGCCTTGCAGGTTCCAGGGGGAGGTAGCAGGGGAAACGATCACCAAACGATTGGTGGCGTCCCATTGCACATCGTTGTCCAACGCTTCGGCGACAAAGCGGATGGGCACCATAGTGCGGTCGAATTTTAGCTCGGCCGCAGCGTCCATTTGCTTGGCAACGCCGTTGACGCTATAGGTATTGCTGCCCAAGGCCATGCGGATTTCCGTATCGCCCCGGGTGATTACCACGGTTTTGGTCGCCTGCTGCCAATCCACGGTAGCGCCCATATTTTCCGCCACAAAGCGGATGGGCACATAGGTGCGGTTTTGGCTGGCGGAGATATAAGGAACAACCTGACTTTCGCCGGGGTAAATCATTTTGAGCTTGCCGGATACCGCAGCGGCATAGTTGCCGATTTGCAGCATCACCGTGCCCTGCAAGCGGCTGGCAGTTTCGCTGCCGCTATCGGTGGTATTGCCATCATTGCCGGTATTGGTATTGCTGCCGGTATTGGTATTGCTGCCGGAGCCGGTTTGCTCCAGCACCTTTTCCACGCCGCCCTGCTCTGCTACCAGCTCGTCCACGGTTTTGGTGCCTTCCGTCTCGGTGACGGAATTGGCTCCCAAAGCCGGGTTCAGCACCACGGAAAAGGTAGCCGGCTGGGCATAGCCAGCCAAAGAAAGCTTGCCGCCCGCAGGCAGATTGGGCTTGTACCCGGTAGCCATCCCCAGGCCGCTGTCGCCTGCTTGCAGCTGGCGGAAGCGGAAGCTGAGCACCTGAAAACCGGCGGCGCCGATCACAGCGGTATTCTCTACCTTGGCAGCGTTCACAGCCAGACTTTTGCCATTGGGCACATAGCCTGCAAAATCAATGATGCCGGTTTGCTGATCCCAAACCGCCGCCGCCTGAGAGAACCAGGAACCTTGGGCGGTATTGACCTTGGAAAATTGAGCCATGGTCGTGGCCGCCGTGCCATCGGCAAAGCTGACCGGCTGCACCATAGCGGAATCATATTGCAGGGCAAACTGAAAAACGCTGAATTGGGCATTGTATATATGTAGATCTATGACAAAATAGCCGTCCCCATCCGGCGCGCCTGCGGTAAATTCCACCCGGGCGGTATCCGCCGCCAGCAGAGGAAACGCACAAAGCAGCAGCAACAGCACCGCCGTTAAAAAAGCAACGCTGCTCCGGCCAAAAAGCCTTTTCACATCTTGCCGGTGATTCATGGGGACATCCCATCCTTTCGTTAGAAAACCGTAAGTTGAACAGGGGATTTTACTTAGACTTCCCCTATATTGCCAATTATGGTTTATTATAGCACACCAAGGACAGTTTTGTCATCTATATTATTTGTTTACCTATTCTATATGTAGGATTTTTTTTCAACAAAACTGCCATTTATAGCATTTTGAAAAAAATTTTAAAAATATTACTTTTATATCACAAACAGCGGCGATAATCCCAGACGGTCGGCGCTGCAATTGATCAGGCGAATCCCCTGATACTCTCCCTCAAAGGCGGGGTTTTTATCCCCATGGATATGGCCGTAGAGGCAGGTTTGCACCGGATAGCGGCAAAGCAGCTCCATAAAGGAGGGGTCGCCGCCGGATTCCGTTAGCGGCGGATAGTGTAGCATCACCAAAATGGGCAGCTTGAGCCGGGCCGCATCCTCCAGCGCCATTTCCAAACGGAGTAGCTCTCGGTCGAAAATTTTTCTGTCCTGACTTTCTTTAAAATCCGTGTGCCCCGGCAGCAGCCAGCCCCGCACGCCGCAAACCGCGTAGCCGCCCAGCGCCACCGCGTTATGCTGCAACGCCAGAAAATTGGCAGGCAGACACGCCCGCACCCGGCTGACGGAGGACCACCAATAATCGTGATTGCCCTTGATCATCACCTTGGTGCCGGGCAACGCGGCGATATAGGCCAAATCCCAGGCGGCCTCCGCAAGCTGCATCGCCCAGGAAATATCTCCCGGCAGCAGCACCGCGTCCTCCTCTGTGACCAAGCTTTGCCAGTTGGCGGCCAAACGATGGTAAAAATCCTGCCAAGCGCCACCGAACAGGGTCATTGGTTTATAGCTTTGGGCAGGCGCGCCGGCGACAAAGGGCGCAGAAAGCGATAAATGCAAATCCGATATGGCAAAAATTTTCATCAAATACCCCCGCTGCAAAATTAATAATGTATATTTGAGCCAAAATCAACCATACTAGCAAAAAAGGAGGTGCAACAATGACAAAAATGACTGGTTGGGATAAATTTATTTTATGCTTAATTATTATCGGCGCCATCAACTGGGGGCTGATCGGCTTTTTCCGTTTTGATCTGGTTGCTTCCATATTTGGCGGCCAACTGGCGGCGGTCAGCAGAATCGTTTTCGCCTTGGTTGGTTTGGCCGGCCTGTGGGCGATCTCCCTGCTGTTTCGCAGCCCGGAAAAAAGCGTCCAGTAAACAGTATACCCCATCTTTGTAAAGAAATGAAGTGTTTCCTGTGGGTCCAGAGTGATTTTTTACACTCTGGACCTGTTTTTTGCACTAAAAACTATAAGTCGCACTAGCAAAAAAACAAATCAGCAGAACAAAGGGCTGCGGTAAAACGTCCATCCCACGCCTTTAAATACCGATAAACAAGCTTTTGACGAAAATTTTTCTTTATAATCCCCTTTCACTGAAAAATTTTTGGCTAAATAGCCAAAAGCGTTTGACAAAACGAAAATTTTTCTGTATACTAAACAGGTGCTCAAGAGCACGATTATTTTTTTGTCCGGCAAAGCCGGGTGAGGAGGGGTTCTAATGTTTGATTACAAAAAGGCTCAGTCGGGGAAATTAGCAGCAATAGCACCCCTGGGCATCGGCAAATTTTTCTCTCTGCCGGAAAACGTGATTTCTCTGGGCTTGGGCGAGCCGGATTTTGCCACGCCCACCAAAGCCTCGGAGGGCGCGGTTGACGCGATTCGCCGGGGGCAGACCCATTATCCGGCCAGCGAGGGCTTGTACGAGCTGCGCTGCGCCACCTCTAAATATCTGGGCAAGCGCTTCGGCTTGGATTATCAACCCCAGGAGGTACTGATCACCGTAGGCGGCTCCGAGGGCTACGACAGCAGCATCCGCGCGTTTATCGAGGATGGCGACGAGGTAATCGTCCCCGAACCCACCTTTTCTTCCTATGAGCCCATCATTGAGCTGGTAGGCGGCAAGGTAGTACCCATTGCCACCACCTTTGAAGACGGGTTTAAGCTCACCGCCGAGAAATTGCGGGCGGCCATCACTGACCGCACCAAAATTTTGCTGCTCAACTATCCCAACAATCCCACCGGGGTGGATATGACCGATGAAGATTATGCGGCCATCGCTCAGGTGCTGCGGCAAACCAATATTATCGTCATTACCGATGAAATCTACAGCGAGCTTAGCTATGATGGCAAGCACGCCTGCATTTTAAGCCAGCCCGGGATGCGGGAACGCACCCTGTATCTTTCCGGCTTTTCCAAGGCCTATGCCATGACCGGCTGGCGGCTAGGCTATGTTTGCGGCCCTACTTATTTGATCGACCCCATCCACAAGGTGCATCAGTTTGCGGTGATGTGCGCCTCCGGCGTGGCCCAATACGCGGCTTTGGCCGGGTTGGAAACCTGTGACGAAGACGTGATGCTGATGGTGGGCGCCTATAAGCAGCGCCGGGATTTTGTCTATCGCCGCGTCTGTGAAATGGGTCTGGATTGCGTCAAACCGGAGGGCGCCTTTTATCTGTTCCCCTGCATCCGTCAAACCGGCATGAGCTCCGACGAGTTTTGTGACCGGCTGGTAGAGGAAGGCAAGGTGGCACTGATCCCCGGTACCGGCTTTGGCCAAGCGGGGGAAGGCTTTGTCCGCATCTCCTACGCCTACGATATGGCCACCCTGGCGGAAGCCATGGATCGGCTGGAGGCGTTTGTAGCCAAATATCTGCATCAGGAAGACACAGAAGAAGAAGCCGTAAGCTTCTAAAAGCTACCGCTATGGGCTATGGGCGGCAAACGCTTTCGCCCGACCAAAACCAATCGACCTTCCAAAAACCGTAGGATACGCAAGTATGCTACGGTTTTTTTTGCCCAAAATAAGGCAATATCCTTTAACTGACTTCCCAAGCCAGCCAAGGGTCTGGGGATTGTTTGTGGATACTACCACTGGGAGCCTTTTGAAACAAAATCGTCTTATAGATCATCTTATTAATAAAGGATTTTTTTCTAACAACAAAAAGCGCCTTTTACACATTACGGTTCCAACCGCCATTTTCGCGGGGAAAGGGAGTACTTATATGCGAAAACAAGCCGCTGCACTACTATTTTTTCTGGCCGCACTGGCAATGCTATTTGCCGGTTGCACAAATTCATCCATGCCAGACAACCAATCCGCCACATCACCCAGCGCCACCCCTTCCCAGACCGAACAGGGTACAGAGCCATCCCAAACCGCCGTCCCCAAGGAAGAGATTTTGGTAAAGGTTGCTTATGCTACCGATACGGTTTTAAGCCAATATGATTCTTTTGAAGAATTTATGGAATTTGCAGAAGAAGGCTATCAAAAAATCCTTATCTCAACAAACGTTGGGGTAAAAGATTTTCGGTTTATCCAGGTGGGCTACAATGCCGAAGATACAAATATTACCTTTTATGAAGATAAAATATTGTATTCTGTGGATGAATTATTACCGGAAAAGCCCTTTGTTGTAACGTGGAT
>CAYOVS010000141.1:0-5182 GCA_964407445.1 uncultured Peptococcaceae bacterium | reverse complement strand
CTTGACGAGCAAAAACAATTATAGCTTTTTTTATAGATGAAAGGCAAGTGAGCCGGGGAAAAAATTTATAAAAAAAGAAATATCTGCAATATTGCAGATATTTCTTTGGTGGGGTTAGTTGGGCTCGAACCAATGACCTCCACGATGTCAACGTGGCGCTCTAACCAACTGAGCTATAACCCCGCAATCAGCGTTATTAATTATAAAATATTTCGCTGATTTTGTCAAGCTATAATTAGGGGGAAATGCAGGATTTCTGCTATCTTTAGAGGGTGATTTCGATAAAACGCGGTTTTCGTTGGCGGTATAGGGTCAGCCGGGAAAAGCCGTTTTCCCGGAGCCAGCGGTAGCCGTCTTCGATGCGGTCAAAGACCTTTTCACTGTGGCTGTCGGAGCCGCAGGTGACGATGACGCCGCCCAGCTCTTTATAGCGGCGAAGGATGGATGGTGCGGGATGGGCGCCGCCGATACCAAAGCGCCAGCCTGCGGTGTTGATTTCCAGCCCTTGGTTGCGGTGGATCAGCAGCTTGAGAATGGCGTCCAGCTCCTCAGCGTAATCGCTGTAGGTTAGGGTGCGATCATCAAAGCTGGTGTTGCGGCGGATCATATCCAAATGTGCCGCCACGTCAAAGCAGGGATTTTCCTCAAACAGGGTATACATGGCGTCAAAATAGCGGCGGTAGGCATATTTTTTGTCTTTTCCCCGGGTAAATTCGTCGTTATAGGCGCAAAAACCATCCACCGTATGCAAAGAGGCCAGCACAAAATCCCAGGAACCGCCGGCTACGATTTCTTCTATTTCCTGATGGTGTCCCTGACAAAGCCCCAGCTCCAATCCCATGCCGATTTCCAATTGGGGAAAGGCCTCTCTGGCTTCGGCGATTTGCCGCCGGTAGGCAACAAAATCGGGGATGCGTCCTGGTTTGTCGGGACGGGTAAATTCTACATGCTCGGTAAAGGTCAGACCGGCCGCGCCCAGTCGCACTGCCCAGCGGCAGGCGTCATAGAGAGTGACACGGGCGTCAAAAGAAATGGTGCTGTGCACATGGTAGTCATAAAGCTGCATGGCGGTTTTTGTATACGCTCCTTTTGTTGGCTGATTTCTGGGGGAAGGATTGGCTTGGCGGGTGGCGCTCCTGTTACGGTTGCTGTTGTTGGATCTCTTTACCATCGATGATTTGGGATAGGTGGTCGCCGGATAGGACGATTTCTCCCGGGTGGCTGTGACCCAGCCCGTATTGGGCGCCCAGGCAAAGATATTCTATGGAGGATGGCTCAATGCCTGCAACGGCGCATAGCACGGTATCCAGTGCCAGTGGGTCGCTTGCCGCCAGCAAAAAATCGGCTGCTTGTGGCTGATAGCCGGTGCTGCCTCGCATTCCATCCGCCAGATACAGGTCGGCAGATAGGGTGCTCCAGGCGTCTACCAGAGCGCGGCTTTTGTGCTCTGCCGGTTGTTGGCAAAGATCGGGGGAGACCAGCGTCATATTGTTCAGAGCGCTGCCAAACAGCAGCCCGTCGCCGGTTTTGAACTTGCAAAGAGAAATCACCAGATCGGCAGAGAGCAGGGCTTGGTACAAGCGGATTTGTTTGCCAGCCAGCGCCAGCGGGCAGGGACGGGACAAAGCCGGTTCCTGAGAAAGATCTTTGAGCTGCACTTTTTCAGAGGCTAGCTTATGATAGCCGCTGCTGTTGAGGGTAAAGGCAAAGTCAAAGCCGGGTGCGGGGCGCAGCAGAATGTCCACTTGCACCGCGCCGTTTTCCAGCGCCAGCTCTTTTAGGGCATAGACCAGCGAAGGGTCGGCATTGACGCCTGCGGCGGGGGAAAGGGGTAGACCCCAATCCGCCAGAATCGCCACCTTTTCACCGGGGCAAAAGAAAAAATCTACGCCGCCCAGCGGGGCCAGCAGTTTTTGCAGCTGAGGTATTTTGGCATGGGCTTTGGCTGCCTTGCGCACGGATACGATTGTCATGGGATAATCCTCGTTTTTCAGGTTTGCATATTATCGCGCTAATCTATACTATACCACAATTGGCTAAAATAAAAAACCGCTTTACGCGGTTTTTTATTTGCTGATTTGCAGATATTTTGTTGCTATTAGATGCCCAAAATCAAGCGGGGTAGGAACAGAGAGAGCTCGGGAATCAAGGATACCAAAATGATGATGGGAATCCAAACGCAAACGATCAAAGAAAGAGTAGGCTTGATCATTTCAAATACCGGTGTATCGCCAACTTTGGCGCCCAGATAAAGCAGGGGCGCGCAGGGGGGCGTGACACAGCCCATACCCAAGTTGACAACGGTGATCACCGCAAACTGGATAGGGCTGACGCCGATAGACATGCAGACTGGCAGCAGGATCGGCGCGCTTAAGGTCATGGCGCTGAAATCGTCCATCAGCATTCCTAAAAAGACCAGGAATAGGTTGATCAGTAACAAAATGATATAGCGGTTATCCGTAAGACCATTGAGAATGCGAATCATGGTGCCGGGCAAATCCTCAGTAAGGTAAATGCGGCTGATCATCATTACGGTAAACAGCATTACCAGGATGCCGCCGGTGCTAGTGGCTGCTTCGGCAAACAGCTTGAGCATTTGTTTGCCGTTGACCCCTTTATAGACAAAGAGACAAATGGGGATGGAATATAGCACGGCAACAGCTGCTGCTTCGGTGGGGGTCATCACGCCGCCATAGATGCCGCCCAGGATGATGAAGGGTAACAGCAGAGCGGGAATAGCGGTAAGGGTAACATGTTTGACTTGTTTGGCTTTTTCCCGGCGAGGAAGCTTGGGCGGGATATAGATATTGGGATTTTTGCGGCATTGGAAATAGTTCCAGGTAGAAAACATGAAAATCAAAATAATTCCAGGTACTACCGAAGCCAGGAAACAGGCCAAGATGGATTGATTGGTCAGCCAGCCAAACAGAATCATCATGCCGCTGGGAGGAATGTAGGCGCCCAGCATACAGGCGCTGGCCACCAGTGCGGCAGATTTTCCCCGGTCGTAGCCGGCTTCTTTCATTCTGGGCATCATGATCGAGCCCATAACGGTTTCGGTGGCGGTGGCGCTGCCGGAGATGGCGCCGAACACGGCGCAGGAGACAACGGTGACGATGCCCAAGCCGCCCTTGATCCGGCCAAAGAACAGATTGACGAAATCCACCAGGTGTTCGCCCATACCGCCCTTTTCGATGATTTTGCCTGCCATAATGAACATGGGCAAGGCCAGGATGGTTACAGTATTAATTTGTGTGTAACCATAGGGAAACAGGAAGCTGGGGGTGTATCCGCCAAAGATGATCAGAAACAGGGTGACGCCAAAGAATGTATAAAAGACCGGAATGCCGATGAGCAGCAGCACGATCAGCAGAATTAATGAAATTGCGATCATCATTTGGCCTCATCTCCTTCCTGCACAGTAACCGAGGTGTCTTTATGGAAAAAATTCTTAACAAATTGCACATAATGACTGATGGTATAAATGCACATGACAATCGTTCCGTAACAGATGGAAGCGTGACCTGCATAATAGGGGATGCGGTAATAGGGGGTGCGGGTGACAAAGCGCAGACTTTCCTGTAAAAAGTTCCAGCCGTAATAGGCAAAGGCGATGGCGATTCCTACCATCAATGTTTTGCCAAATAGGGCAATCCATTTGCGCACGGTTTCTTTTTTGATGATAATATCTAAAACCTCGGCGGTAATGTGGCTCTCTTCGTGGCTACAATTGGCGGCTCCTAAAAAATAGGCCCACATGACGACCAAAAGAATGATTTCTTCCATACCCATCAAGCTGATTTTAAGTACGTACCGCATAAAGACGGTAGTGCACACTGATGTGAATAAGAAAATACTGGATAAAATCAGCAGGGCATTTTGAAATTTGTTAAAATACCGGGATACTCCGGTAATGATTTTGCCAATCAAAATATTTCGCCCCTCTCCAAATTGCTAATTGGTTTGGAAATGTCTGCTCAGGCAGGAAAGCGCCAATAGCCGTTATCGACTACCGGCGCTTATCCCAATACCCTGAGCGAAAAGAAAAAGGAAGAGTGTGGTTATTTGTTTAGGGAATCCATCAAACCTTGATAGGTTTCAGCGCCCAGAACTTCTTCTAGAACGGGCCACACGGTTTGCTGAATATGTTCTGCATAAGCGTTCAGTTGTTCGTCGGTGCCTTCCACATATTCAATGCCGTAATCTTTCAGCATTTGGACGTATTCGGCTTCGTTGGCCTTGGTTTGTTCGATACTATCCAAGAAGAATTTGTCCGCAGCATCCTGCCATACTTGCTGTACTTCGGGAGAGAAGCTGTTCCACAGATCCATGTTGATGCCGATGATTTGCATTTCAGCGGAATAGTTCATGGCCACATAGGATTTTACCACGTCGCGGAAGCTATTGTAGCAGGTGATGGGGGTGGGGCCGAATGCGCCGTTGATGACCTTGGTTTGCAGGGAGGAATAGACCTCGGACCAGTTGATCGCGGTACCGTTCATGCCCATTTCTTTGGCAAGTGCGATATAGGAGATGTCGGAGGGCGTTCTGACCAGACCGGCTTTGGATGCGGTAACATCCCAGATATTGGCGGGAGCAGGCTCGGAATACATCATGCCGTCAAAGCCGATAAAGTCAAATCCCAGGAATTTTACATTGATGTCGCTGCAAACCTGATCCATAACTCCATAGATGTAAGATTCTTTGCCAAAAACAGTAGCGATTTCATCGTAGGTAGAGCAGGCATAGGGAACCCAGACGATTTCACCCCGAGGATCAATGGTGGAGGAGAAGCAATCCACGATTGTTTCAATGTTGCCCCGGGAAACCTCTTGCAAGGTCAGCGAATAATCGCCTAACTGGCTGGAGGGATAAAACTCAAATTTGAACATATTGTCGGTGCCGGCATTGACCTGCTCGGCAAAGGCTTCCATCCGAGCATAGGTAGGATCGGCGGTGGAGATATTGGCAGACATTTTGATGGTGATTTGCTCACCGGCAGCAGCAGCGTCGCCGGTAGCGGCAGCACCGTCATCGGTGGCGGGCTGGTCAGCGTTGCCACCGCAGGCGGCCAGCGTCAACATAACAGAAAATAGTACAACAAGCAGCAATAAACCTTTTTTCATTATTTTCAATCCCCTCTCTGATTTTTTCATATGGCATGACTAATTTGCAAAATGCT
>CAYOVS010000140.1:0-5188 GCA_964407445.1 uncultured Peptococcaceae bacterium | reverse complement strand
ATTGGGTGAGAAAGAATATTCTGGCTTTAGAATAACGTGGTAGCCTGCAACTGTTGGATGTAAAATTTACTATGGGATGGAAAAACCATGTATCTTGTGCTAGTATATGATATTTCCTTGTCTTCTCAGGGAGCAGAGTGCAATCAGGATGCCAGAGTAATGCGCAATGTTTTTAAGATATGTAAAAAATATCTTGTTCATATCCAAAACTCTGTGTTCGAAGGTGAACTATCTGAACCACAATTGCTTGCACTAAAAAATGAGCTTAAAGGTTTTTTACGAAAAGATAAAGATTCTTGTATGATCTTTCATGGAAGAAACAATATCTGGATGAAAAAAGAATTTCTTACAAGGCCAATCGACAATACCTCACAATTTGTGTGACTGTCAACCCCTAAAACTGTAAAAACTCCGGGGCAGCGACAGATATGAAAATGCCTGCAAGCGGAACTCTTTTGGCAAATATTCCCCACATGGAGTTCCTTCTTTGGCAGAAATTCAATACCTCGACAGAAATGGTTTATAAAGCCCCTGTATCGCGATGTCTTTCGCTGTCAGGGTTGTAAATCCATCCATATTGGAATGTAAATTTATCGGATATTATTTGAATGGGCAAAAGGGGAAATACGTTGTAAATCCATCCATATTGGAATGTAAATCTAGCGTTTCGCGCTCAATGCCTAACGCGAGCGCGATGGTTGTAAATCCATCCATATTGGAATGTAAATTGCGTTATTGATAACAATGGGCATATGATACGATTGTTGTAAATCCATCCATATTGGAATGTAAATCCGATCGCGCAGATTAAGCTTGTTGATCGCGCAAGGTTGTAAATCCATCCATATTGGAATGTAAATCGCTCTTGGGGAGCAAGATTGCTTGCATATAGTTAGTTGTAAATCCATCCATATTGGAATGTAAATGGGGTGCTACTGATACACTATCATATACGATACATAGTTGTAAATCCATCCATATTGGAATGTAAATGACCTAGCGCACGCGATCTTGCCCCGCGATACTGGTGTTGCAAATCCATCCATATTGGAATGTAAATAAAAGCAAAGGAGGCTAACGCCATGAACAACGACTATGTTGCAAATCCATCCATATTGGAATGTAAATCACGCTAAAAGCTTATCACGGTTAACTGCTAGCTGGTTGCAAATCCATCCATATTGGAATGTAAATATGTCGCAGGCACTGCTTGCGTGGATTGAAATAATTTAGGTTGCAAATCCATCCATATTGGAATGTAAATTTGGCGGTCAACGCTTTTCTCCTGTTTGTATTGCTTTGGCGCCGGTCTTTTGGTTAAGTCCATTTTATTGTACTTGTGCTATGGCATAATATTGGTGGAAGAGTGCAAAAACAGAAAGAAATGAGGTGTTCTTATGCCAAAGTCTGCTAATCAAAAGTTGAAATTGCTGTATTTGATGCGGATTTTGCTGGAAAAGACCGACGAAACGCACCCGATGACAGTAGCGGAGATGATTGCGCTGCTTTCCCGGTATGATGTAGCTGCGGAACGGAAGACCATCTATACGGATTTGGAGGCGTTGCGCCTGTTTGGTTTGGATGTGGTGCAGACCAAATCCAAAACCACCGGCTACTATATCGGCACCCGGGATTTTGAGCTGCCGGAGCTAAAATTGCTGGTAGACAGTGTGCAATCCTCTAAGTTTATTACTCATAAAAAGACGCTTTCGTTGATCAAAAAGATTGAAAGCTTGGCCAGTGCCTACGACGCCCAGCTTTTGCAGCGGCAGGTGTATGTTCGCAACCGGGTTAAGAGCATGAATGAAAGCGTTTATTATAATGTGGACGAGATTTCCAATGCAATCACCCGGGATCGGCAGATTCGGTTTCGCTATTTTGAATATGCCGTCTCTAAAGAGCGGCGGTTTCGCCGGGATGGCGACTTTTATCAGGTGAGCCCCTTTTCCCTGATGTGGGATAATGAAAACTATTATATGCTGGCTTGGGATGGGCAAGCCGCCAAGTTGAAGCACTACCGGGTAGACAAAATGGCCGAAATTGCGGCGATGGAAACCCTTCGTCAGGGCAAGGAGGCTTTGGCCGGTGTGGATATGTCCGCCTATGCCCAAAAGGTGTTTGGCATGTTTACCGGTGAGGAACAGATCGTGCAGTTGAAATTTGCCAATGGGCTGGCAGGGGCGGTTATCGACCGGTTTGGCAAGGAGGTAATGCTCCTGCCCATAGACGAGGGGCATTTTACGGTGTGCCTGACCGTGGCTGTCAGTCCCCAGTTTTATGCTTGGCTGTTTGCCTTTGGCGCAGAAGTGGAGATCCTCTCCCCGGAAAGCGTCCGCCAGGAAATGCAATCCAGAGCCAATCAGGTGGCAGCGCTGTATTAAGCGTTTTACAGGCATACCTACACTGTCCGGTTTACCGTACTCTTTTTCTGCTATGCTGTTCTTATGCAAGAGAACAATACCGGTTTGCAAAGAAGTACGGAAAGGGACGGATTATGATGATCGCAACCACCGGAGCGATTGGAGCTGCCAAGACAGCCAGTGTAAGTAACCGCATAAACCCGTAATCCAGCTAATCGCCCCGTCAAAAATAGAGGGGAGTGTTGTAAAATATTGCATAGTTCTTTTTTAGATCTGGATCATGATGGGGAATTTTCTGTGGAGGAAAAATACTTGGAAATGATGCCCCGGGGAGACACCCTGTGCCCGGAAGAGCTGGAGGAAAACAATTTGTCATTGGTGCTTGACGACGATGATGATGACTATGAGGAAGAATTTTGATCAGCCCGCACCGCCGCTGCCCGGCTAAAGCAGCGTGGTTAGCAGCCGGGCGGCGGTAGCAAATACCAGGCAGACAAGGATCGCGGTGGCGGTGGGAATGGCCATGGCCAGCCCGGTCCATTTCCAGCTGGCGGTTTCCTTTTTAATGGTCAGCAGGGTGGTGGAGCAGGGCCAATGCAGCAGGGAAAATAGCATCACGCTGATGGCGGTGATCCAGGTCCAGCCGTTGGCCACAAAAAGCTGGTGCATTTGGGATAGGCTGCCCAGCTCCAGAATGCTGCCTTGGGCCAGATAGGTCATAATGATGATGGGGATGACGATTTCGTTTGCAGGAAAGCCCAGAATAAAGGCGAACAGGATGACCCCATCCATACCCAGCGCCTTGCCAAAGGGGTCTAAAAAGGTAGCGCAGTGCTGGAGCAGGCTTATACCGTCTACGGTATTGTTGGCCAGCAGCCAGATCACCAGCCCGGCGGGAGCTGCCACCGAAACGGCGCGACCTAGAACAAACAGGGTGCGGTCAAAAACGGAGCGCACCAGCACCTTGCCTAGCTGCGGCCTGCGATAGGGTGGCAGCTCCAAGGTAAAGGAGCTGGGTACGCCCTTAAGCAGGGTGTGGGAAAGCAGCCTGGTTATGGCAAAGGTCATGCCCACGCCCAGCACGATCACCCCGGTAAGCAGCACTGCCGAAAACAAAGCCGCAAGGGGGCCGCCGCCTATGCCCACAAAAAACATGGTTAAAATGGCGATCAGGGTGGGAAAACGGCCATTGCAGGGCACAAAATTGTTGGTGAGGATGGCCAGCAGCCGTTCTCGGGGGGAATCAATAATCCGGCAGCCGATGATCCCCGCCGCATTGCAGCCAAAGCCCATGCACATGGTGAGTGCCTGCTTGCCGCAGGCGCAGCAGCGCTGAAAGGGTTTATCCAGATTATAGGCCACCCGGGGCAAATAGCCGGCGTCCTCCAAAAGGGTGAACAGGGGGAAAAAGATGGCCATTGGCGGCAGCATCACCGATACTACCCAGGCCAGCACCCGGTAGGCGCCCAGCACCAGCAGGCCGTGAAGCCAATCCGGCGCGCCCAGCAAGAGAAACAGGCGGCTCAATTGATCCTGTAGCCAAAACAGTCCCGTGGAAAGAAGCTGGGAGGGATAGTTTGCGCCGGTGATGGTCAGCCAAAACACCAGTGCCAGCAAGGCCAGCATGATTGGGTAGCCGCCCAGCTTGCCGGTGAGGATCCGGTCGATTTTGCGGTCGGTATGATCGTAGGACGCCTTTTGATAGCGCACTACCTGCCGGCATAGCGTTTCCGCTGCTAGCACCAGCCCGGAAACCACCCGGTCTTTAAATCGGTCGGCGGAAAGCCCGGCTTGCGCCAGATATTGCTGTGCCTGCGCCAAGGCTGCTTTCAGCTGTGGCTCCTCTAAAAAGCCGGGCTGTAGATAGGTTTCTATCTCTTGGAGCAAGCCGGGGTCCTGCTCCAGCAGCTTCAGGCCAAGCCAGCGACTGTTGAGCCCGCGGGTATCCCTTTGTTGCAGCAATGGTTCGATAAAAGAGAGCGCCTGCTCGATCTCCGACGGATACCGCACCGAGAACGGGCTGGCCGCAGGGGGATTGTCGAGCATCTGTTCGATGGCGTCTACCAAATGCTGCAGGCTCTTTTTTTGCCGGGCTACTACGCCCACTACCGGAACGCCCAGCTTTTGGGAGAGGGCAGGCAGATCAATTTGGATCTGCTTGCGTTTGGCTTCGTCTAACAGGTTGACACAAACCACCACCCGGGGGCAAATTTCCAGGGTTTGCAGCACCAAATTGAGATTGCGCTCCAAACAGGTGGCGTCGCAAACCACCGCGACCCCGTCGGGATTGGCAAAGCAAATAAAATTGCGGGCTACCTCCTCCTCGGAGGAGTGGGCCATCAGCGAGTAGGTTCCGGGTAAATCCACCATCACATAGTTGTGTCTTTTACCCGGGCAATAGCCTTGGGCATTGGTTACGGTTTTGCCCGGCCAATTGCCGGTATGCTGGTTCATGCCGGTCAGGCCGTTAAAAACGGTGCTTTTACCCACATTGGGATTACCGGCCAGCGCGATTACCCGGTCTGTGGGGGCGCGCTTTTCCAATACCAGCGGGCCAGCCGCCGCTTTTTTGCCAACTGCGCTGTTTGTCAGTCCCATCGTTCGCCCTCCCCTAGCAAGCGCCCAGCAAAATTCCGGCACAATCCTGGGCGCGAATGGCAATTACCGCGCCGCGGATAAAATAGGCGGAAGGGTCGCCGCCGGGGCTGCGCCCTAAACATTCCACGGTGGTGTTTTCAATCAAACCAATATCCAGCAGAAGTCGCCGCATGCTGCCGATGGCGCACAATTCTTTTACTACCGCTTTTTCTCCGGGATGCAAACTGGCT
>CAYOVS010000139.1:0-5196 GCA_964407445.1 uncultured Peptococcaceae bacterium | reverse complement strand
CTAGGTTTTTCCCACATGCTATAATATAACATGATCGAACCGAATGCAAGCAAGAATATTTCGCATCGCAATACACTGCTTGCTGTTAATTACACTCATTTTTAATCCATATGGGAATCATTAACAGCGCCCTCCCCTCAGCAGCTCAGCGGAACGTCATTTTTATGCCCTTGCATTCGTACAATAATAAAAATAAACAAAATGTTACCACGAGAAGGGAGCATGAACCGCATGACAATGACATCTTTAGAACGTGTAACAGCAGTTCTCAATCATCAAGAACCGGATCGGGTTCCGGTGTATCCTCTGATTAACAGTATTTCTCGCAACTATGTGGGCATCAATTATGCCGAGTGGACCTTAAACACAGACAAATGCGCCGAATCCATCATTAAGGCTACCGACGAGCTGGATGTTGACGTGATTTGCTCTTTGGTCGACTTGTCCGTGGAAGCTGCCGACTGGGGCATTGAAATGATGTATCCTGAAAACGCTGCGGCAGGCCCCGAAACCAACGATCAATTTATCAAAAAATTGGCCGATTTCGAAAAAGTAGTCGTCCTTAATCCTTTGGAAACCCCCCGCATGAGCGAACATATCAAGCTGGTGCAAAAGCTGATGGACGCCCGGGGACAAGAAAAACCCGTGGTTGCTTTCGTGTTTGGCCCCCTGGGCATTTTGAGCATGATGACCGGTTTGTCCAAAATGTTTGCCTACATGAAGCGCAATCCTGAAGTATTTCATCAGGCGCTGCGCAACATCACCGATACCCTCAAAGTGTATATCAACGCTTTGATGGATACCGGTTGCCATGCAGTGATGTTTGATACCCTTTATTCTTCTCAAACCATTATGCGTGCCAGCATGTGGGACGAGTTTGAAGGCCCCTACATCGAAGAATTGAGCAATCTGGTGCATGAAAGAAACCGTCTTGTGATGATTCACAACTGCGGCAAAGGCATTTACTTCAAAGAACAAATCGCTCGCATGAAACCCGCCGCCATCTCTCATCTCTACCTGCCGCCGGATTGCGAAACCATGGAAGAATGCAAAGCCAAATACGGCGACCAAGTTACCATGATCGGTGCGGTAGATCCCAGCTTCATCGTTTCTGCTACAGAGGATGAAGTACGCGCCGAATGCCGTCGCGAAATGGATGCTTATATGAAAAACGGCGGATATATTCTGGCCACCGGCTGCGAATATCCCGCAGGCGCCACCGATCACTATGCAAAAGTCATGATCGAAGAAGCTAAAACCTACGGCCAATACCACAAATAGCATTTTCCACAATGGTTCGTTCCATAGCTTCCCACAGCTGTGCAAAAGCTGCAGTACCCCCTTAGGGTGCTGCAGCTTTTTTTATCCGCAAAGAGCGATTTTGCAAATACTATTTTCCTCTGGCGATTTTTTGCACCGCCAGAGCTGCCTGGGCCATTTCCTCCCTGGTATTAAACCAGCCCGGGGACAGGCGCACCGTACCTTCCTCCATGGTAGATAGGGCACGATGGGCCAAAGGAGCACAATGATACCCGGCGCGGACGGCGATAGCAAAGTCCCCATCTAGAGCGGCAGCCACCTCGCCGGCGGTTTTACCGGCTACCGTAAAGGAAAGCACCGGCACCACCGCGGCCTGCGGCTCCAAAGGCGTTTGCAGAGTCACCCCCGCAATATTGGCCAGATCATTACGCAAACGATCAAATAACTCCCGGCTATGGTCATAGAGCGCAGCCACCCCGGTATCCGTCACAAAATCACAGGCGGCGCCTAAGGCGGCAATACCGGGGGTATTCAGACTGCCTGCTTCTAGATGATCCGGGTAAAACTCCGGCTGCTCCCGCAGCTCGCTTTTGTTACCTGTGCCGCCATAGAGAAAGCTTTGCAGCTTCAGATTGGGCGCTACATACAAGCCGCCGGTGCCGGCCAGACCATACAGATACTTGTGCCCGGCGATAGCCAGCAGCGAGATCTGATCCCGCTCAACATCAATATCTACCAATCCGGCGGATTGGGAAGCATCCACCAACAGCGGAATCCCCCGCTTTTTTGCCACAGCGCCAATTTCCGCAATCGGCTGCAAAACCCCGTTCACATTGCTGGCCTGAATACAAGCAAGCAAAGCGGTTTCCGGACGGATGGCAGCAGCAAAATCCGCCGCCCGCACATACCCTTGCGCATCCGGCTTGATGCGGGTAAGCGTAATTGTTCCCGCCTTTTCTAACGCAGCCGCCGGACGCCACACCGCGTTATGCTCCATGCCGGAAATAATCAAATGGGAGCCCGGCTTGAGCAAGCCGAACAAAGCCATATTCAGACTCATTGTCGCACCAGCGGTAAAAATCAACCTTTCCGGAGTTTTTACCTTAAAAAGCGCCGCCAGCTTTTCTCTGGTTTTTCCAACCATAGCGGAGGTATCCCGGCTCATTTGATAGCAGCCCCGGCCGGGATTGGCGCCATATAAAGAGCAAGCCTGCTGCAGAGCAGCAACTACTTGTAGCGGCTTGGGATGACTTCCTGCCGCATTATCCAAATATATCATATAGAAAATCCTTTCTCAGCCACAGTATCGCTCCCGCTATTACGCCGACGACTAAGAATGACAAACCAGGCACCGTAAATTTAGCGGTCGGAACAATAATAGTATATGCTGGGTGGACAGCTATGGTGAGCAAGAAGATTGGTTGTCAAAGCGCAAAAAAGCGGAGCGCCTACCGCGCCCCGCCAATAAAATGCCATCGTATGCTATGATCCAAAATTCATTGCAGACATGAAGCTTTCCGCAAAAACCATATTGGCGGAAAGATCCACCCTTTCGATAGCGGCAGCCAACTCTTCCGATTCTTGCAAACAGCGTTGATTGCTCAGAGCCAAATACGCCCCCTGCCAGGCAGCATTGCCGATAGAACGCACCTTTTCCTCGCTAACCGCCGGCAGCAGACCCACCGCCAGCGCGGATACGGGACGAATATGCGCACCGTAGGATTCCGCCAAAAGGATCTGCTCGATTTGCTCGGGCACAGCGCCTGCTTCTGCCAACAGCGCCTGACAAGCAGCATATACGCCGCCTTTAGCCAACTGAAACTGGCGAATATCATCCTGATCCAGATAAATGGCCGCATCCCCCTGTTCGTTGGGGGAAAGCACGAACCGCCGACCGGATACCGTGCCGGAAAACCGGGCAACCAACCGCTCCGGCAGCTCGGGATCCACCAGCAAGCGCCCTTCCTCGTTAAGCAGCCCCGCCTCCAGCAGGGCATGAATCGCCGAGATCAACCCGGCGCCGCAAATCCCCACCGGTTTGCCATCCCGCACCGTGGCCACCGTCACATCTTCATCGATAAACACCCGGGTGATCGCCCCGGTAACCGCATAGGTGCCGCAGCTGATATCCCCGCCTTCAAAAGGCATGGTCGGCACCGAAGCTGCCAGCAACCGCCCTTGCCCCGCCAGAATAATCTCACTGCTGACCCCAAGATCCACCAGCACGGTAAAGGTATCTTTGTCTTTTTTGGTCATCAGTTCTGCGGAAAGGCAGCCTGCCACAGTGTCGGAACCAATATCCACAGCAGCATCCGGCAACAAATAGCAATCCGCCTGAAGCGGAATCCGCTGCAAATGCAATTGTCCGGCGGTAAGTCGGGTAGCACAGCAAAAATCCCGGGGATGCTCTCCCAGCAAAAATTTGCTCACCACATGATTGGCTGCAATGGTTACCGTTTTGATCTCAGAGGCGTCAATCCCGGCTTTGGCGGTGAGACGCCCTACCAAAACGTCAATATCGGCAGCCAGCGCCTGCGCCATTAAGTGGGCGTCCTGAGGATGGCTGCGCAGCCAAGCCTGACGGGACGGCACATCCTGTCCAAACTCCTGCTGGGAATTGCGGGTGGCAGCCAGATACGGGATATTCAAACCCACCATATTGACCAAGCCTGCCGCTACCGTGCCGGTACCGGCGTCCACCACCAAGCCGTAGCCCGCCGACAAAGGCGCGCCGGGCTGTTTTTGCCCTGGCGTCTCAAAAAAAAGCACCGCATCGCCGGAAATATGCCGTTCCGCAGCCAGCATCCAGCCTTCGGCCAGCTCCGCCTTGTTAAAAACAGTGGCCTCCTCTTCCGGATGATCGGCGGGAGAAATCGCCCCTTTTTCCAGGCGCACCCGATCACTGGAATCTGGTGAAAGAATCCCCTCTACCAAGAGCAGGGTGTAAAGGCTGTCCCCTTCACTGGCATATATCATTTTATCCTGAGGCAGTATTACTATTTTACATTGTTCTTTTTTCATAGCGCATCCTTACCGGAAATTTTTGCAAGCAAAGCCACTGCCTGACTGCAAATTACTTCGCCACTGCCGCAATAGCCCATACCTTCACTGTTTTTTCCTTTTATTCCGATCTGCTCTGGCGAAATATGCAGCGCTTCCGCAATATTTTGCCGCATCTGCGGCACAAAGGGGGCGATTTTTGGCGCCTGCGCAATCACAACTGCGTCGATATTCGCCACACGGTATCCGGCCTCTTCCAGCAAAGCTGCCGTTTTTTGCAATAAAGCCACACTGGGGATCCCTGCATAAGCAGGGTCACTATCGGGGAAAAAGCCGCCGATATCGCCCAAGGCCGCCGCACCCAGCAAGGCGTCAATGATCGCGTGCAGCAAAACGTCCGCATCACTATGCCCCAGCAGCCCCCGGTCAAAAGGAATCGTCACGCCCCCCAAAACCAATAGCCGCTTCTCTGTTAAACGGTGGGCATCCCAGCCAAGGCCGATTCGCATTGGGCCTGCCTCCTTTGCAAAATAAGCTCCGCCACTGCCAAATCATCGGCATAGGTGAGCTTGAGATTGGCACATTTGGCCATAATCACCGCCACCGGCACCCCCAAATGCTCCACCAAAGAAGAATCATCGGTAGCCACAAAGCCATCCTGCTCTGCCTGGGCATAAGCCCGCAGCAGCAGCTCCCGGCGAAACACCTGAGGCGTTTGAGCCGCAATCAGCCGGTTGCGATCCAGGCTCTCCCCCACCAGACTGCCGGCGCAGGTTTTGATGCTATCGGTCAACGGCCCCGCCAAAATCGCCGCGCCGCTCATATAGGCCGCCGAAAGCAGGGAAAGCAGATCCAAATGGGTGAGCAAAGGCCGCGCCGCATCGTGCACCGCTACCAAAGACGCGTCCCCATCCACCTTGTCCAAGGCCAACGCCA
>CAYOVS010000138.1:0-5202 GCA_964407445.1 uncultured Peptococcaceae bacterium | reverse complement strand
TCAGCTCGGTAGTATCAATAATAATATCAGCATAGCCTCGCAGATCGCTTAAAATACGCCGTTCCTCCTGGATGCTGGACAAAATACTGCGTCCATCCGCCGCAAGGGGATGGGGACGGCGAGTTTCTTTATAGCGGCGCACCAACACCGCATCATCCGCCTCCAAAAACACCAGCTGATACTGGATGCCCATTTCCCGAATCTGGGTCAGCGCTGCCAAAATCCGAGCTAGGCTGTCCACACCGCCCCGCACATCCGCCACCAGAGCAATTTTAGCCGGTAAGCCCTGCTCCTGACGGCGATTTTCGATCAACTGACCAAACAAGGAGGGGGGCAGATTATCCACGCAATAATAGCCGATATCCTCCAACGCACCGATGGTACGGCTTTTGCCGGCGCCGCTCAGGCCTGTTATGATCAAGATTTTTTCTTTTCCCGGGCTGTCCGTATTCTCAAAATGCAATTGTTCTTCCATGGCTTTTCGCCTCTTACTCGTTATTTTCCGTTTGTGCTTCCACTTGGCCGTCAGGCTTCCATTTCGTTTCCGTTGCCTCGTTTTCCTGCTGCGAATGCAAATATTGAAACAGGGCTGCCGCTGCCTGCGCTGTCATTCCCGGCGTTGCCGTCAGCTCCTCCACGGAAGCCGCTTCGATATGCTTTAAGGAACCGAAGGCTTTCAGCAGACTGCGCCGCCGTTTCTCGCCGATCTGGGGCGCATCATCCAGTTTGGAGCGCACCTGGGATTTTTTGCGCAGTTGCCGGTGATAGGTGATGGCAAAACGATGGGCTTCGTCCCGCAATCTTTGCAACAGCTTACGGGCTTCATCGCTTTCCGGCAATTGCAGAGAATCGCTTTGACCCGGCACAAAAATTTCCTCCTGTTTTTTGGCTAGGGAAATAATCGCCGCCGGTTCCGCGCCAATGGCCGCCAAGCGCTCACAAACGGCGGAAAGCTGTCCTTTGCCCCCGTCGATCACCAGCAAATCGGGAAAATCCCCAAAATCCAGAGGCTGTTTGCCCGCCGCCTTTTCGTCCCAACCCCGCCGCCAGCGCCGCTCCAAAACCTCTTGTAAAGCGGCGAAATCGTTGCTGCCCTCCAGAGTTTTGATCTTAAAACGCCGGTAATGCTTGGGGGAAGCCGCCCCATTGAGGAACACCACCATCGAGCCAACCATATTGCTACCTTGAATATGGCTGATATCATAGCATTCAATCCGCGCCGGTGCATGCTCCAGGTGCAGCAGCAAACGCAGCTCTTCCAAAGCGGCGGCGTTTTGCTCCTGCTGCTTTTCCCGAGAATTCAGGGTGTTGGTCAAAATCAATTCCGCGTTTTGCCGTACCAAATTGAGCAAACGCCGCTTATCCCCCCGCTGGGGCAGGAGGATCTCCACCTTATGCCCCGCGTCCCGGCTAAACTGCTCCGCCAAAAACTGCTGCGCCTCCGGCAGCGTATCCACATAGATCGCAGAAGGCACCATCTGCCCGCCACCGTAATATTCCTGCAAAAACCGGTGCATCAGCAGTTCTCCGGCAGCATCCTCCCCATTGGTCAGGAAAAAATGCTCCCGGTTGACCACCTTGCCGCCCCGGGTAAAGAACAACTGCACCACGGCCTGCCCGCCACCGGTAGCGATGGCCGCCATATCGTAGTTGCCGCCATTGGCACTCATATCCAATTGCTGCCGGGTTTGCACCTGCCGAATCATCGCCGCCGCATCCCGAAAGCGCGCCGCATCCTCAAAGCGCAGCTCCTCGCTGGCTTGCCGCATTTGCGTTTCCATCTTATTGAGCAAGCCCTTCGCCTTGCCGCGCAAGAACAGCTCCACCTCCGTCACCATGGCCAAATATGCCTCCCGGCTGATCCGCCCCTCACAGGGGGCCAGACAGCGGCCGATATGCGCATTGAGACAAGCCCGGTGTCCCGCCGGCCAAGGGCGTGAGCCACAGCTGCGCAAGGGAAAAAGCTCCTCTAAAAGCTGCATCACCCGACGCATACCGCCTACATCCGGGTAGGGGCCAAAATAAAGGTTGCCATCGTTTTTGGCGCGGCGAGCTACCGTCAGCCGGGGAAATTGTTCCGTCATGGTCAGACAAAGATAGGGATAATATTTATCGTCCCGCATCAAAATATTATAATAGGGACTATGCTCCTTAATCAGGTTGGCTTCCAAAATCAAAGCGTCCGCCTCGGTGTTCACCACCACCGTATCAAAATCGGCAATATGCTCCACCAGCAGATTGGTTTTACCGTTATGGGAAGCAGGGGAATGAAAATAGGAGCGCACCCTGTTTTTGAGATTGACCGCCTTGCCCACATAAATGATGGCGCCATTGCTGTCCTTCATCAGATAACAGCCGGGTTGCTCCGGCAGCTTGGCCAATTTTTCCGTCAAAAGCGCATTCATAGGCTTACCTCTTTAGTGCATCCCGCAAAAACTGCCCGGTGTAGCTGGCCGGATTTTCTGCCACCTGCTCCGGGGTGCCGCAGGCAACCAGCGTGCCGCCGCCGATGCCGCCTTCCGGCCCCAGGTCGATGATATAATCGGCGGTTTTGATCACATCCAGATTATGCTCGATCACCACCACGGTATCCCCTGCCGCCACCAAACGGTTCAGCACCGTCAGCAGACGGCCGATATCGTCGGTATGCAGGCCGGTGGTAGGCTCGTCCAAAATATAGATGCTGCGGCCATTGGAGCGGCGGGAAAGCTCGGTGGCCAGCTTGACCCGCTGGGCTTCGCCCCCCGACAGGGTGGTAGCGCTTTGCCCTAACCGCACATACCCCAAGCCCACCTGCTGCAAAGTTTCCAGCTTGCGTTTCAACCTGGGCAGATTGGCAAAGAACAATACCGCCTCGTCCACCGTCATGTCCAATACATCCGCAATATTTTTGCCCTTGTAATACACATCCAGTGTTTCCCGGTTATAGCGCTTCCCCTTGCAAACCTCGCAGGGCACATACACATCCGGCAGGAAATTCATATTGATCTTGATGATGCCATCCCCCTGGCAGGCTTCGCAGCGCCCACCCCGCACATTAAAGCTGAACCGCCCCGGCTTATACCCCCGGGCCTTGGATTCCGGCACAATGCTATACAGCTCTCGGATCAGATCGAACAAACCGGTATAGGTAGCAGGATTGGAGCGAGGGGTGCGGCCGATGGGCGATTGATCGATCATAATCACCTTTTCCAGATGCTCCAGCCCCTCGATGCTTTGATGGGCTCCCGGCGTGGTATAGGCGCGATTGAGCTTGCGAGCACAGACCTTGTACAAAATCTCATTCACTAAGGTGCTTTTGCCGGAACCGGATACGCCGGTAACGCAAACAAACAAGCCCAGCGGGATTTCCACGTCGATCTTTTTCAGGTTGTTGGCGGACGCTCCCCAAATCACCAGCTTGCGCCCGTCCTGAAGTCGCCGCTGTGACGGCGTTTCAATGGCTTTTTTGCCGGACAAATATTGCCCGGTGATCGAAGCCTCGTTGGCCATCACCTGGGCCGGCGTCCCCGCCGCCACCACATGACCGCCGCCTTCTCCCGCTGCCGGGCCAATATCCAGAATATAATCGGCAGCCAGCATCATATCTTCGTCATGCTCCACTACTAGCACCGTATTGCCCAGATCCCGCAAATCCTTGAGGGCGTCGATCAGCCGCCGGTTATCCCGCTGATGCAAGCCGATGCTGGGCTCGTCCAAAATATACAGAACGCCGGTGAGGTGAGAACCGATTTGGGTAGCCAAACGAATCCGCTGGGCTTCGCCACCGGACAAGCTGACTGCGCTGCGGCTCAAGGTTAAATACTCCAAGCCCACATTGTTGAGAAAACCCAATCTTTCCTTGACTTCCTTGAGGATCCTTTGGGCAATCAGTTGCTCCCGCTGGCTTAGCTGCAAGCCCTCGATAAATTCATAAGCCTGCCACACCGTCATCCGGCTAAGCTGATCAATATTCTCACCGCCCACGGTCACCGCCAGACTTTCCGGCTTCAACCGGGCGCCATGACAGGTTTCGCAGGTTTTGATCATCATATATTTTTCAAACTCCGCTCGCATCGCTTCGGAATTGGTTTCCTTATAGCGGCGTTCAAAATTATTGACCAAACCTTCCCAATGATGGGGCCAAATCTGCTCCTTGCCATCGTCATCGAAATAGGTTACGGAAAACTTTTCTTGGCCGCAACCATAAAAAATTTCCTGCTTTGCCTGCTCCGGCAGCTGGCAAAACGGCAGCTCCAGAGAATATCCATGCTTTTTGAACACCGCCTCCACATGACGAAAATACCAGCTGGTAGTATTGAGCATAGGCAGCAAAGCGCCCTCCCGCAAGCTTAAATTTTCGTCGTTGATCATCAGCGAGCTATCAATATGCTGGGAATAGCCCAGCCCGGCGCAATCGGGGCAAGCGCCAAAGGGATTGTTAAAGGAAAACATTCTGGCGCTCAGCTCGTCGATGCTGACGCCGCACTCCGGACAGGCAAAATTTTGGCTAAACAAGCGTTCCTCCTGCCCTCCCTGGGCAAAGGAGGCTGCCACCTGCACCAAGCCGTTGCCCATATGCAGCGCCAGCTCCAAGGAATCGGCCAGCCGCTTCTGGCAATTGGGGCGGACGATGATCCGATCCACGATCAGCTCGATATCATGCTTTTGCTGCTTATTAAGCTTGATCGGTTCCTCCAGATTATATTGCTCTCCATCCACCCGCACCCGCACATAGCCCTGCCCCCGCAAATCGGCAAACAGCTTTTGGTACTCCCCTTTGCGCCCCCGAGCCAAGGGCGCCATCAGCAACAGCTTGCTGCCCTCCGGCCACTGCAAAATGGTATCAATCATTTGATCCACGCTTTGCTGGGTAATGGGGCGACCGCATTTGGGACAATGGGGCAGACCAATCCGGGCATAGAGCAAGCGCAAATAATCGTGAATCTCTGTTACCGTACCCACGGTGGAGCGAGGATTATGGCTGGTAGATTTTTGATCTATGGAAATCGCCGGGGAAAGGCCGTCAATCTGATCCACATCCGGCTTACTCATCAAGCCTAAAAACTGCCGCGCATAAGAGGACAGACTTTCCACATAACGCCGCTGGCCTTCCGCATAGATGGTATCAAAGGCCAGCGAGCTTTTGCCGCTGCCGGATAAGCCGGTAATCACTACCAGTTGATCTCTGGGGATATCCACATCAATATTTTTAAGATTATT
>CAYOVS010000137.1:0-5219 GCA_964407445.1 uncultured Peptococcaceae bacterium | reverse complement strand
CATTTACCCCCGTCTGGTGGTGGAAAACGCGCTGAAGTTTAAGGCGCACAGCGTGGCCTTTACCCACAATCATCCAGGCGGAACGCTGCGCCCCAGCGCCGGTGATGTGCAGCTGACCAAACGACTGGTTTCGGTTTTGACGGAAATCAATATCAACGTGAACGATCATGTGATTGTCAGCGGCAACAGGTATGTGAGTATGGCGGCCAAAGGCATGCTTTTTGGCTGAGTTTGCGCTGTTATCCAAGCTTATTTTTAATGGTTATTTTGGAGAAGGATCTTATGAATTTTGTACATTTGCATAATCATACGGAATACAGTTTGCTGGATGGTGCGGCCAAGATCGACAATTTGGTGGCGCGGGCGGCAGAGTATGGGATGCCGGCTTGCGCAATTACTGATCATGGGGTGATGTACGGCGCCATTGATTTTTACACCAAGGCTAAGAAGGCGGGAATCAAGCCGATCATCGGCTGTGAGGTTTATGTGTGCAATAACCGTCTTGAGCGGGCGGGGCGCAAGGGGGATAATGCCTGCCATTTGGTTTTGTTGGCGGAAAATGATCTGGGCTACCGCAATTTATGTCGGATCGTATCCATCGGCTCTTTGGAAGGGTTTTATTATAAGCCTCGGGTAGACAAGGAGGTGCTGCGCCAGTATCACGAAGGGATTATTTGCCTTTCTGCCTGTATTGCGGGAGAGGTTCCCGAGCGAATTTTAAGCGGCGATATCGAAGGCGCCAAGCTCTTGGCGGCGGAATACCGGGATATTTTCGGCCCGGAGCATTATTATATCGAGATCCAAAATCATGGCTTGCGAGAAGAGCTTACCTGCATCCCCCAGTTGATCGCCATCGCCGATGAGCTGGGACTGCCTCTGGTGGCCACCAACGACTTGCATTATGTGGATGCGGCCGACGCGGAAATGCATGATATTTTGCTATGTATCCAAACCGGCAAAATTCGCGCCGACCAAAACCGCATGCGCTTTGCCAACGATCAGTTTTATCTGAAAACCGAGCAAGAAATGGCGGAGCTGTTTCCCGACCGGCCGGATGCTTTGGCCAACACGATGGAAATTGCCCAGCGTTGTCAGGTGGATTTTGAGTTTGGCAAGCTGTATATGCCCCATTATGATGTGCCGGAAGGCTATGATCTGCAAAGCTATCTGCGATATTTGTGCGAGAAGGGCTTGCAGCGGCTATATGATCCCATCACGCCGGAGATTCAGGAGCGGATGGAATACGAGCTTTCCATTATCAACCGTCTGGATTTCCCCGGTTATTTTTTGATCGTTTGGGATATGATTATTTTTGCCCGGGATAACGGCATCTCGGTTGGGCCGGGCCGGGGCAGCGCGGCCGGTAGCATTGTGGCTTATAGTCTTGGGATTACCAATATCGATCCTTTGCGTTATGATCTGCTGTTTGAGCGGTTTTTGAATCCGGAGCGGGTGACGCCGCCGGATATTGATACCGATATCAGTGATTTGCGCCGGGGCGAGGTTGTGGATTATCTGGTGCATAAATACGGCGAGGAGCATGTTTCGCAGATCGTCACCTTTAATTATATGCTGATGAAGGGTGCGGTGCGGGCAGTTGGCCGGGTTTTGGATATGCCCTATGCCGAGGTGGATAAGATCGTCAAGCTGATGCCCGAGGATCCCAAAATCAAAACCATCGACAAAGCGATGGAAATGAGCGCCGATTTGCGCAGCGCCTACGAAAACGATCCTCAGGCAAAAGAGCTGCTGGATATCGCCGATAAAATTCAGGGCATGCCCAGCCATTGCGGCAAGCACGCGGCGGGAGTGGCTATCGCTCAAAACGAGCTGGTCAGCTATATGCCTGTGCAAAAGGATAACAAGGATGGCAGCGTAACCACCCAGTATCCCAAGGAACAGGTGGAAGCCTGTGGCTTGGTAAAAATGGATTTGCTGGGTCTGCGTACCCTATCGGTGATCGACGATGCATTGGAGAATATTGCCAAAAGCAGCGGCTTGCAGGTGGATATTGACAAGATTCCCCTGGATGACCCGGTCACCTATGCAATGTTGGGTGAAGGCGACGCGGTAGCCGTGTTTCAGCTGGAAAGCGAGGGGATGCGCAAGATTTTGAAAAGCCTGCATCCGGAGCGTTTTGAAGATATCGTGGCTTTGGTGGCGCTGTACCGTCCCGGCCCCTTGGGCAGCGGCATGGTGGATGATTTCATCGACGGCAAGCATGGGACAAAAAAGGTCAAATATATCCACCCCTCAATGGAAAATATTGTCAAGGAAACCTACGGCGTGATTTTGTATCAGGAACAGGTAATGCAGATCGTGCAGGTTTTGGGTGGTTTTTCTCTGGGCAGAGCCGATATGATTCGCCGCGCCATGGGTAAAAAGAAGATTGAGATCATCAACGCGGCCAAAGAAGATTTTGTGGGTGGCTGCGCTACCAATCATATCGACCAAAAAACAGCGGAGGAAATCTTTGAGCTGCTGAAAAAATTTGGCGAATACGGCTTTAATAAAAGTCACAGTGCCGCCTATGCGTTGGTTTCCTATCGCACCGCCTGGCTCAAGGCCAATTATCCGGCGGAGTTTATGGCGGCGATGATGACCTCGGTGATGGATACGGTGGACAAGGTTCCCGAATACATCGAGGAGTGTAAGCGGATGGGCCTTACGGTGCTGCCCCCCTCCATCAACGAAAGCGGCGTCAAATTTAACGTGGTAGACGGCAAAATTCGTTACGCGATGAGTGCGGTGAAAAATGTGGGCCGGGAAGCGGTAAAAAAAATTGTTGAAGAGCGGGAGTCTGGCGGGGCTTTCACCTCGCTGGGCAATGTTTGCGAGCGTTTGCTGCTTAACCGCAAAATGCTGGAAAGTCTGATTCGCTGCGGCGCGTTGGATAATTTGGGCAGCAACCGGGCCACAATGCTGGCTTCCGTCGACAGGGTGCTGGAGCTTTCCAAAAAGCTGAACGAGGATCGGGACAGCGATCAGCTTTCTTTGTTTGATTTTGGGATGGCGGAGGAGGCCAAAGCGCCGGTGATTGAGCTAACCCAGATGCAGGAATATCCCTTTAAGGATTTGCTGGAAATGGAAAAAGAGATGATCGGCTTTTATGTCAGCGGGCATCCGCTGGATGTGTACGGAGAGAAGCTGTATCGTAAGGTGAGCCATCGCATCAGCCAGTTGGCGGAGGCGGAGGACGGCGCGCGGATCAAAACTGCCGGAATGATCAGCGGCCTGACCAGAAGATACACCAAAAAAGGGGATCAGATGGCCAGCTTTGTTTTGGAGGATCAGCTGGGCGGTATTCGCTGTGCGGTTTTTCCCAAGGCCTACGAAAAGCTGCAATATATGCTGGTGGAGGGCCGTGCGGTGCAGGTGGCGGCGCGGGTCAAAAATGAAAGCGGCAATCCTGAGCTGACCATTGACGATGTGCAGACGCCGTTGAAACTTTATCTGCGTTTGGAAAGCTCCCGTTCCTTAACAACTCAGCAACAAGTTCGGGGATTGCTTGCGGATTATCCGGGCATGATAGAGGTGCGGGTATATTATAATGATTTGCAAACCTACGGGGATTTTCCTGGTATTCATGGAGTGGAAATAGACCGATCCTTGCTTACTGCATTAGAGCAGTTTTTGGGACAGGGAAACGTTGTCGCACAATAAAATCTTTTTGCAAAAGACTTGTTTTTGTATACCAAAAGAGGTACAATTTTTAAGGAGAGGGAGAGATTCTCGCTCTATGTCCTTTTTCAAAAGGACAAGCTAAAGCAGCAAAACCTATACGCAGTATGTATAGAAAATAAAGGGAGGTAGTGCAATGTCTTTCGATGTAGCAAAATTCATGGACAACGTGAAAGCCAAGAATCCCGCAGAGCCTGAATTCCATCAGGCAGTAGAAGAGGTCGTTTTAACTTTGGCCGATTTTATTGATGCGAACCCCAAGTATGCCGATAACAAAATCTTGGAAAGAATGGTCGAGCCCGAACGGGTGATCATGTTCCGGGTTCCCTGGGTTGATGATAAGGGCGAAATCCAAGTCAACCGTGGCTATCGTGTTCAGATGAACAGCGCCATCGGTCCCTATAAGGGCGGTCTCCGCTTCCATCCCAGCGTAACGTTGGGCACCTTGAAATTCCTTGCTTTTGAACAAGTGTTCAAAAACAGCTTGACCACGCTGCCCATGGGCGGCGGCAAGGGCGGTTCCGACTTTGACGGCGTTGGCAAATCCGATAACGAAGTTATGCGCTTCTGCCAGGCTTTCATGAGCGAACTGTTCCGTCATATCGGCCCCAATCTGGACGTTCCCGCCGGTGATATCGGTGTTGGCGCCAGAGAAGTTGCCTATATGTTTGGTCAATACAAAAAATTGGCCAATGAATTCACCGGCGTTCTCACCGGTAAAGGCCGCAGCTTTGGCGGCAGCTTGATTCGTCCCCAGGCTACCGGTTATGGCGTTATCTACTTTGCCGATGCCATGCTGAAGACCAAGGGCATGAGCTTGGAAGGCAAAACCGTTGTCAATTCCGGCGGCGGCAATGTTGGTACCTTCCTGATTGAAAAAGTCAACCAGTTGGGCGGCAAGGTCGTCACCGTTGGCGATCCTTACGGCTATGTTTACGATCCCGATGGTATTAAGGGCGAAAAATTGGAATTCCTCAAACCCTTGTGGACTGTTCATCGTCGTCCTGTCAAAGATTACGCCGACAAGTTCGGTCTGGAATGGCGTGCCGGCCGCAAACCGTGGGAAGTTCCCTGCGATATCGCTTGCCCCACCGCTACCCAGAACGAGTTGGATGAAGAAGGCGCCAAATGCTGTTGAAGAACGGCTGCACCTGCATCGCCGAGGGCTCCAATATGTCCTCCACCAAGGGTGCTGTTGACGCGATCTTGGCCTCCAAGATCCTCTACTCCCCTGGTAAAGCCTCCAACGCCGGCGGCGTGGCCGTTTCCGGTTTGGAAATGTCCCAGAACAGCATGCGTTATAGCTGGACTGCCGAAGAAGTTGATACCAAACTGAAACAGATCATGTCCGACATCCATGAAACCTGCCGTCAATACGGTCAGGAAGGCGATTACTGCAACTATGTCAAGGGTGCCAACATTGGCGGTTTTGTCAAGGTTGCCGATGCAATGATTGCCCAGGGTATCGTTTAATCTGTCTGCTTTTTAAAACAAATGCTGGCTTGAATACAGGCAGCGCCCCGGCGCTGCCTGTATCT
>CAYOVS010000136.1:0-5264 GCA_964407445.1 uncultured Peptococcaceae bacterium | reverse complement strand
TCAGACTGTTTCAATCGGAATAATGAACCACAATAATGAACCAGCTACACAAAAAAAGTGCCCATTATTCCAAAGTTGTAGAATAAAGGACACGAAACAAGACTACTTTTCCTGGAAAATAGTTACTTTAAATTATTTAGGGATGTGTCTGACTTATCCTTTTGCTTTAGCAAAGGCTTCACAGTGACTGGATCGTTGGGACTTTAACCCATTTCCATTTAATTGCCTGCACTTTCGCACATGGCAACCCTAAATAAGATTATTCAATTGTAAATGCTGGCTATGTAAAATTCTTCTAACTGTTATACTGTATCACAATAAATTATAAATGGCAAGCCATAAATTTGTGCATTTAGCGGGTTAAAGTCCTGCTAGCCTCACCAATTTTTAAAAGAGGATACTGTTTGGGCTGTCCTTTTGTTTATTTGCAGTATTTTGGTGAGACTTAGCTTACAACAGGTGAGAAATGGCTTCGATCACGCCTTCTCCCCGGGGGTTGGTGCAGAGATAATCGGCCACTGCTTTGAGGGAGGGGGTGCTGTTGGCTACGGCCACGCCGCAGCCGGCCCAGCGTACCATTTCGGCGTCGTTGCTGTTATCGCCAAAGGCCAGCACTTGTTCCGGTAACAGACCCATGCTTTGGGCAAGGCGAGCTAGCGCCGTGCCCTTGTTGACGTCGGGATTCATCATTTCCAGCAGATAATCTTTGGATTGAGCCAAATAGAGCTTGCCCGCATATTTTTGCGCCAATTCTCGGTTGAGTTGGTCGATCAGTTCCGGCTCGTCGTAGATCATCATTTTGGGGGTGGCAAAGTGGGCAAGTGTGGAAAAATCCCCAACTTCTATGCAGCCGGTAGTGTAGTAATCCGGATCGGCCAAGGTTTGCCAAGTGATGCTTTCCACCACGATATTATTGTTTTCGTCATACATTTGCAGATAGAGGTTGCGGCTATGACAAAATGCTACCATTTCATGGATCAAAGCTTCTTGCAGATAGTTGACATAAGCCGCCTCTTTGCTTGCGGGATGGCGAATCATTGCGCCGTTGTAGCAGATCAGCGGCGCGGAAATGGCCAACTGTTGGGCAAATTCGGCAGCGGAGCGGAAATGGCGGCCGGTGGCCAGGGTGACGGTGACGCCGGCATTTTGCAATTTTTGCAAAGCGGCAACTACTTGGGGGGTGATTTTTTTTTCTTCGTTGAGCAGCGTATCGTCTAAATCGAAAGCGGCAAGTTGGTATTTTGTCATGAGACTACCTTTCTGTGAAGGAAGATCTGGCGGCAAGCGGTATCTATCCTATCCCGCTTATGTCTATACGCCCAATATAAGCTGGATAATGCTATAAACGAAAAAGATGGCCAGAACGCTGACGACAATGCCGTAAAATAAGTAAAACAAGGTTTTGGTGCGGATGGCACAAAGGCGATGAATGGGGCTATGAAAATTGATTTGGGGGGCGATCTGAGCCATGGTGATTTGCTGTGGCAGACGGCCTTCTTTGGTAGCTCTGGCCTTTTCTTTGCGGCGGGCTTTGGCCAATTTGCTTTTGCGTTCGCAGCTTTGATAGCTATGCTCAAAATAATAATATTTGTTGAGGAGCGGTTCTATTTCGCCGTCTTCGCCGCAACGGGCTTCTTCTTCGCCATACAGCAACAGGGCGATTTGTTTGGCTTTTTCTGTATGGCCGGCGAAAACGTCACTCCAGCGTTTGGTAAACAAAAAACCGATTAGGCTGATAATCAGCAAAATGCCAATAAAGAACATGGTAAGCAGGGGGTTGCCGAAATCAAAGGCTAAAGCGAAAAAACCGGCGACCACTGCGATGTAGATGGAATTGAAGGACAGGCGCTCGTTTTCTACATGGCGGGCATGCTCTAGATTGGTTAGCAGCAGCTCGATTAAGATATCGTCATCCAATTGTTTTTTTGGTTCTGTCATTTGGCAATCCTCTGCTTGGGGAAGTATTTGAGTGGAGCTTTATCAATCTAATTTTACCATAAAAGGAGTATCTGGAAAAGATGTAATAGGATTTGAAAAAGGATTTTCTTTTCGCTGGAACAGGAGAGCAGATTGTGTTATCATTAAACTAGTAAACATTTCTGGAAAACAAAGGTGAACATATCATGTTATGATTATGTTTTGAGGATTTTGGAGGTAAGGTTTAAAGGAGCGGATGCAGGATGCCAAGAGAAAAAAAACGGAAGGCATTGGCCAGTTGGGGCAATGCCGGTTTTACCTTGGTGGAAATAATTGTGGTATTGGTGATTTTGGCGATTTTGGCGGCAATGCTGATACCGTCTCTGACCGGTTATATTGATAAGGCTGACAGCAAGGCTTGTGCTGTCAACCGTTCGCAGGTGATGCGGTATTATATGGCCAGTGCGGCTTTTCAATCCTATCAGGTGAGCAATGTGATCCCTTTGCTGGAGGAGGCCTTGGCGGAATGTGGTGGTACCCGAATTTCTGCATCCAGCTATCAGGCAAGCTGCGGTGGTATTTGTACGATTACTTATTCTGAGGATAAAGCGCGGATTTTGAGCATCTATTGTAATTTGCATGGTGGGGGCTATACGGCGCCCAATGTGCCTTTTGCCATTGCTTTGAAGGATTTGAATTTAAATTTGCCTACGGCGATTGATTCTACCGCCCCGGATGAAAATGAAGCCGGAGATTCTTTTAAGAAACAAATTTTGGATTACTTTGCTGCAAACGGGATTTATTCTTTGGATGAATTGAATATTAGTTCCTGGGCGATTAGCGCCAAGGATGCATCTAAGGACTATCCCAATATGTGGTTCAGCGATCAGGATATTACTGCCTGTAACGTGGGAGATCAGGTGCGGGTGATCAAGTATAATTCCAAGAGCGGTACTTATACGGCAGGGTATTCTACCATTGTTGAGAAAACTATGGTGACGGCGAATAAGGAGACAGTCACCTATAATACGTTTGGCTCGTATCAGGCTGGGGCAGACTGGAAGGAATACAGCAGTGAAGAACTGGGAAAACAGACCGATGCTACCAAGAAGAGCTATGAGGAGACGATGAAGTATTACTATGAAATGACGCCTGCCGTTAGTAAATAGCAATTTTGTGGTGTTTTGTGATGAGAAAATCGGCTTTTTGACAAATTGAATAAGCCGGATTGCAGAGAAAGCGTGCATGGAAGTAGAGCAAGCGAAAATTGCGTCATGATTCATGTGAATTGCAAAGCGTACATCAAAATCAAAAGAAAGCCTCTACTCCCAGTGAGAACTGGGGTTGGAGGCTTTTGCATTTTGGATGCGGGAGGAGGCAATTGCCGTTTTTGCCGGATTATAGCAGGTACAGGCCGAAGGGCAGCAGCACCAGCAGAAAAGCAAAATTGACGGCGCTGAATTGGGCCAGGTAGCGGCTGCGTTGGGCTTGGGGACGGCTGCAGTACAGTTTATAGGAGATCAGGCTGGCCAGAGAGGCTACCAGTGTGCCCAGACCGCCTACATTGACGCCGATCAGCAGGGCGCGGGCGTTATCGGTAAAGGTGGAAAGCAGGATGGCGGCCGGTACATTGCTGATGCATTGGCTGACCAGTGCGGAAAGCAGCAGCTCTCTGCCGCCTAAAATCTGCCGCAGCAGCTGATTGAGCAGTTCTATGCGAGCCAGATTGCCCACGAAGAGAAAGAAGCAGACAAAGGTGAGCAGCAAAGCATAGTCGATCTTGGCCAAAATGGGACGGTCAAACAGCAGCAGGTATAGCAGGAGCAAGCCCAGACAAAACCGCACATCTACCAGCTTGAGCACGGCGGCGATGCAGCAGGCAAACAGGCACAGGTAGATGATGGTATGTGGTTTTTGGAGCGTGGGGGTTGTAGTTGTGATTTGGGGTGGCGCATCCGCTTCCCGGGGGAGTAGCAGGGTAGCGGTGAGCAGAAGCAGCAGGCTGATTGCACCCAAGGGCAGGGTGATTGCAAGAAAGCTGCCCAGCTGCATTTGGTAGTGGGTATAGAGAAACAGGTTTTGGGGATTGCCGATGGGGGTGACCAAGCTACCCAGGTTGGCGGCGGCGGTTTCCAGGACGAGGATGAAAAGCAGCCTTTTTTCCGGCAGAGAGGGAAAAAGGCTGAAGGTGAAGGGGACGAAGGTGAGCAGCGCTACGTCGTTGGTGATGAACATGGAGCCGAAAAAGCAGAGTAAAACCAGCAGCAAGGCCAGCTTGCGGCTATCGGTTGTTTGTTGCAGCAGCTTTTGTGACAAGACGGCAAACAGGCCGTTTTGCCGCAGACCGGCTACAACCGCCATCAGGCAAAAGAGCAAGGCCAGAACGGGGATATTGCAGTAATTGAGATAGGCGGCATCCGGTGGTACGGCCAGCATGGAAGCGGCGGCGGCAGCGGCGGAGATGACCAAAACCAGCTCTTTTTTGCAAAATGAAAGTAGTTTATTCATGGTTTTTTGACTGGAAAAAGCAGAAAACCCTGCTTTTTGCTAAGTTGTGACGGGGCGACAGGGGAACAAAAGAAAATAGTTGCACGAAAAAGAGGTTGCCGCAAGGGCGGCAGCCTCTTTTTCAAATGTATTGTGCTGATAGCGAGCGAAAAGGCTCACCCGGCATGTCTTTTGACGTTTAGTACCGGAATATTGGCGATCAGGGCAACTCCTTCATCCTCGCGGGTGAGACTGACCTCTAAGGCTTCCTTGTCAATCTCCATATAACGGCCGATCACTTCGATCAGGTCTTCCCGCAGGTTGTTCATAGTCTGTTCGGAGATATCCATCCGATCATGCACCAGCACCAGGCGCAATCTTTCCTTGGCCACGGATTTGGAGGCTTCCGCCTCGGTTTCCTTGCCGAAAAATTTGGCTAAAACTCCGCTGATACCCATTGCAGACCCTCCTTAATCCCCGGAAAATAGGCTTTTGATCTTGCCGAAAAAGCCTTTCTTTTCATCCAGCGACATCAAAGGTATTTCTTCGCCGGTGATGCGGCGGGCGATATTGCGAAACGCTTGTCCGGGGCGGGAAGTGTCATCCAGAACTGTGGGTTCGCCCCGGTTGGTAGAAATGACGATGGCGTCATCATCGGGGACGATGCCCATCAGCTCTACGGCTAAAATCTCCAGAATGTCTTCTACGCTCATCATATCGCCGGTTTTGATCATATTGACCCGAATCCGGTTGATGACTAGTTTTGGTTCACGGATCTCTGCTGCTTCCAGCAGGCCGATGATCCGGTCGGCGTCACGCACGGCGGAAACCTCCGGGGTGGTGACAACGATGGCTTCTTC
>CAYOVS010000135.1:0-5270 GCA_964407445.1 uncultured Peptococcaceae bacterium | reverse complement strand
TGAGATATGCTCAATCTTTCTGTTTCTAGGGGAAATTCAAACAAAAAATACGCAAGATACTCGCTTTTTTACATAAAAAATCTCAAAAAATGGAGGTGGCCGCCTCCACCCGGCAAACAGGGGCAAAGGCGGCCATGAGTCATAATTCAAACAAGATAGATACAAAGTTGTTTATGGGGTAACCACGATCCCCAGCACCCGGTTGACCAAAACCTGCACATCCTGCACAGATACGGTCCGATCGCCGTTCACATCCGCCGCAAAGCGCATCAGATCCGAGGTTTCCGCAGTGCGGCTGCTATTGTAAATATCATAAACCACCTGCGCATCGCCGATATTGACCCGGCCGTTGCTGTTCACATCGCCGTCCGTCCCCACCGCCGTCAAAGTGCCGCTGACAAGCGCTAGCTTACCCAGGGCGTCTGCCAGCGTATCCGCCGCCGGCACAAAGGCCACATACCGCTGATAAGCCCCGGAATAGTATAGCGGAGCCCCACTATTGTATTGATAGATCTGTCCCGCTGTCAGGCTGTCGTCCTCCACCAACAGCACCTGCATATCCACAGGCGCCCCGGCATAGGTGGCCAGCAGCGCGGCAGTATAGCCCTTTACCGTAACCGTCTTGCTGTCCAGAGCCGCCTCATATTCGTTGTCATTGCCTTTCTGGACAAAGACAGCATTGGTTGCCGCCAGCACGCTTTGGCCGCTGACCGCCCCATTCTTTACGGTAAAGCTTACATCCGCCAGCTTCACTCCGGCGGTACCAATGGTCAAGCTGCCATCTGCAGGCGCATAGACAATCCTGCCGTTGTTAGCGGTAAATCCCAAAGGTAAAGCAGTCAACTCCGGTGGGGCAAACACCGTATCGTCATAGTCCAACACCGCCTGCATGCTGCCATATACGGTGTTCTCGGCCAAGGCATATACCCACAGCTCGCCGGTGACCGTGTCACCGGGGCAAACCTGCGCCGCCGTAGAGGTCAGCGTCAGCGCCATCCGCACCGGCGCTACCTCCACACCGTAGAGGGAGAGATGATTGGTAGTAAAAGTAATATCCCCTTCCCCATAGGTAAAATCGATAGAAGCCTTTTGGCCCGCTGCATCAATATAGACCACGTCCAGATAGTCTGCGCTTTCCCCTGCCTGCAGCGTATAGGGAAGCTTGATCGTGATCGAGCCCTTGTTGTCCGCGCTGCCAAATACCGGCGCGCCACCGGCAGTCAGGCTGATCTCATAAACGGGACGCCCGTTGACCAGTAAGGCCGCCGCACCCGGATTGGCGCTGCTTGCC
Source organism: uncultured Peptococcaceae bacterium (assembly GCA_964407445.1). Classification (GTDB taxonomy): domain Bacteria; phylum Bacillota; class Dehalobacteriia; order UBA4068; family UBA4068; genus JAILCQ01. The sequence goes on along the minus strand of CAYOVS010000135.1, from coordinate 3,979 downwards.
AATGCGCCAACGGTCAATTTTAGATCTTTAGAGCCGGTCCCCTTGCCGATCTCCGCCAAAGCAACCTCATCCAGCGTCAGCTCCGCCACATCGGTGGCAATGGTCAGCGTAGGCACCTCTGCCGCCATAATCGCCGCAAACGCGGCATTGGTCAGGTTCAACTCGGCCTGGGTCACGCCAGCTTCTCCGGATACCGCCTGCAAGGTCAGTTCCTGCCCGTTGCCGATGCTGCTCACGTCAGCAGCGCCCACCGTTGCGCTGGCGATATCGCCTTCTACCGTAACCGTTGTGGTAAAGCTGTTTGCCACAGCTAGCGTAATATCTGGCAAAGTCGAGAATTCCGCGTTGGCGGTATTATTGTCCGCAGCCAAATTGCTGCCTATCCCGGTACCGTCCAAAAGCCGGTGGGAGTTCAACGGTGAGCCAAAATGCTCCGAGTGAATCTTGCCGCCGGTAAGCGTTACCACTCCTGCCTTGCACAGCTGAAAAGTGATCCCATTGCAAAGGGAGCTGGCAATCACATATTGTCCCCCGGCATTTCTGACCATACCTTGGATCACCTTGCTGCTGCTAAGAATCCCCACTTGAGTAGCTGCATCGCTGTCGCAGCTATAATGGGTCCAGGTGGTATCGGGGAAGCCAGGATTATAAAGACCGGCCATCTTCTTGTTTGGCAGATTCAGCGCGTCAAAATTGACCGTCACCGTATCGCCGATCTGCAAAGCGCTGCCCGGGTTGGTGACATTGATAATATTGACGGTAATGCCTTTGACCGAAACCATATAATAAGCTACATAGTCCCCGGAGGAAACCCGGATCATATTCTCCCCCGCGCCAAGCTTGACGGTATAGGTTCCGTTTTCGTCCGGCAAATATTCTGTCCAAACGTCATTCCACGCGCCGCCATTCAAAGGTGCGTGTACGCTGACGGTCAGCGCACCCTCTCCCTGCGGCGTAAAGGTATATTCCGCATGGTCAGTGCCAGCAACCAGACTGCCATCAGGCAGCACTGTCTTGGCGGTATAATAGAGAGTGTCGTATTCCCGCTCATTGATCCCAGTCTCGATTGTACCCGCCCCGCCGCCTACGTTAACAATGATGATCCGTTCATTTAGCGGATCACAGGCATTATAATAAGCATAGCCAGAGTTTCCATGCTCGAACATCATTGCGTCATAAGTAACACGAATGACCGTAATACCTTCTTTCACCGCAACCAAAGTTGCATATTCATCCCCCGGTACGCCAAGCTGCTCAATCTCTACAGAATCTCCAGATAAAATTTCATAATGAAAATCTGGTTCCACAAAATAGTTTACTGTATCACCCAACTGCGCCTGTTTCACCCGATACGCTCGCAGATTAAACATAAAATTATCTTCCAGATCCAGTTCCAGATAATTGCTATCGTCCACATTCAAGAACATATCCGCTTCCACCGTTTCATAGAGCGGTATTCTGGAATCGCCAAAAACGGTGGCATAGAGACAGCCCCGCCGATCACTATTATTCAACTTTTCCAAATCAAAGGTATATGCGTCCTCTCCAAAAGTATCAAATACCCGCACGGTCTTGATATAATCCGAATCTCCTTCCGAACCACCGGTCACTACATGGGTATTGCCGGTAGCTTTTTTGGGGATCGCATAAGTGTAAATATCGTAGGTTTGGCTGCTCTCCGCATCAATATTTACCGGTTCATATTCAAAAAATGGAGCATAATGCCCACTAAGCTTGCGATAAACACCCAAACCAGCCCCCTTTGACGTGCTAAAGGTTACTGTTTCGGTAGATGGATACGGCTGAAAGGTAATGGAAACTCTGTTGCTATATTTTTTGACCACATAGCTCAAACTTTTTGTAGGAATCTCAAACATCAGATCCGGATCGCTCATTTGGGTAGTATAGCTATATTCGTAATCGATACCTTTGGCTTCTACCACAAAATACCATATAAAGCTGTTGGTTCCATCAGGACATGGTACATCAGGATTCTCTACACGAATACCGGTAATCGCTGTTCCGTCAGGATCGGTCATTGTGACGGTACCGTCGCAATCGTATTCACTGGTAATATTGTTATAACTATAACGGAAGTTAATCTCCACCAAATACATATTTTGGGCAGTCTCAGGCACACCGCTTTCTGCAACAGTAAACGCGCCCCGCCAATGCTCCACACCATCCTCATCCACCAATACATAGTGATAATTTCCGGCAGGCAGGTTAAATACATAGGGTTTAGACATATTGGCTCTGGCAGTAGTAAACGGAATCGCATCGCCCTGCTCGTTTTCCACATAGACCGTGTAAAACAATTTGTTTGAAACCGGCACCGCATAAAGGTTAAAAGTATAATTCAAATCAAACACTGCGGTAACGGTCACCGCCGTATCCGGCATCACAAAGGTATACAGCAACCCGTTGTCTTTGTCCTTGGTTCGGACTACCGGATTTCCCGCCCCATCCGTCACCGTAAGCGATTTCACGCCATAGCTGGCCTCCGGCGTAAGCGTGATCGCAACCGTATCACCAGCGGCAGCAGCGGCCATATCAACCGCCACCTGCCCGTTATTGGCAGGCACAATCTCCACCCCATTGCCCGCAGTCAGCGCCACCGTATAAGTGTCCATACTGTCTGCTTTGCCATCGTTGGCCTTAAATACCAACTTGGTGGTGCCCAAGACGGTAGGAGTATAGGAAAAATTCCCATTGGTCAGCGCTGTATAGTCCGTTTCGTCATTTATTTTCACAAAATAGGTCAAGCTGTCATCAACATCCGCATCCGCAAAAATTGTGGACAAATCCACTGCGTACGCAGTATTCACCGTCACCGCAGCCGTATTGCCGGTAGGGCTCACGCCCGATTGCAAATTGGGCACGCTATTGTTACCGCTTGCTACAACAAAATGAACATGATAGCCGAACATACCGTCGTTAATACAATAAAAATTGCTGCCCGAAAGAAGGGGCAAATCATTATTGCCAAGATTGACTAGTCCGTCATTTTGATAAACCGCCTTGTAATAGGTAGGCAGCGTCTTATGAGTGATCGTCACAGTAGCGTTGCTGTCGGTCCCAGCCGGGATCGTTACCACCATTGCATAATCTACGGTACTCACCATATTGCTGCTGCAAGCTTCCGCTATCCCCTTGCTGGCACTGAGTTGCGTACCATCGCCCAGCGTAAAGGTAAAATCCGTATCATTTTCCACAGATGCCGAGACCAGCGGCGCCTTCATTAGTTCCGTCAGATGCACATCATCGGCACCCTTGCTGTCCTCGCCGGTCAAAATACCCGAAAGCGGCCCCGCCGCAAAAGCACCGGTTTGCACCAGTACCAGCAGCAACAGCACGGTAAGTAACAGAACCGGTAACTGCAGCCGCAGACGCCCGGAACGCCCTTTGTTGTTCTTGCAAGGCAGATAGTTTGGCAGTAAGCTTTTCATATATCATCCTCCAATAATTTTATTTATAGGAACGCCCTCAGGCGATGATCCGATAAATAGCCCAGCCATCCACAAAAAAGCACACAAAAAAACGGATGGGCAATACTCGGTGTATAAAACCGAAAATTGACACATCCGTATTCATGTGCACAACCAACACGGCTTACGGCCATGTATGCTTCCTGGACAAGTGTAGGTTTTCTGACTCGCGATAGGGAAATCCAAGCTTTCCTGCGGCCACCTCCTACCTTCCCATGGGCTAACAAAATAATCCCACAGTGGCGGGCTTTCGCCCTGCACCGTTATCGGTGTTTTTGGTGTGGCCTCTCGCTCACAGCGCCGGTTACGTGGAGTTTTGCACTCCGTTCCGTCTACAACCCGACCTGACCCAAAAGTGTCTTTGCGGCCGGGATGACAAGTATCCATTAAATTATAAAGTACTGCCCCAACAGCACGATAGAGATTGAACTGCATATCAATTTTACTCAGCAACTCTCTTGCTGTCAAGAGTAAATATCATAACTTTTCTC
>CAYOVS010000134.1:0-5274 GCA_964407445.1 uncultured Peptococcaceae bacterium | reverse complement strand
TGCATCCCGGTGGACAGTGTGGCCAAAGCCAAAAGCTTGCCCTGTGTTTTCAATAACTGGGCCGTCTTTTATAACGGAAGCTTTGAAACTGTTCATTTGTTAAACGAAGGTGCTCTAAAAAAGCTGCTGGAGAAGTAGCGCAGGTGCATTTTCTTGATTTATCGTTCAGCGTAAAATGTCCGGCCAAAGCAGCGGCCTTATTTTAAACCGGGATGGTTTTGTCACCTTATTTTTCTCGTTTGCGGCGAGCCGCGGCAGGGGGCAGACCCGCTTCCTGCCGATATTTGGCCACGGTGCGCCGGGCCAGGGGGAGTTGGCTTTGTGATAGCAAAAGCTGGGATAGGGCTTGATCGCTATAGGGATGCTGGGGGTCTTCCCCGGTGATTAGCTCCTTTAGCTGCTCCTTGAGCAGCAGAGTGGAGACGGGGCAGCCTTGCAGATCGTTCAGCGCCGGATGGAAAAAATATTTGGCGGCCAGCAGACCCTGGGGGGTTTGCAGATATTTGTGGGAGATCGCCCGGCTGATGGTGGCCGGGTGCAGCGACAGGGCATCGGCTACGGTAGTCAGGGTCAGCGGCTTGATCCGGGGCAGGCCATGGCGAAAAAAGTCGCTTTCCTCCTGGGTGATGTAGGCCGCAACCAGCCCCAGGGTGCGCTTGCGCCAGGTCACCGCCTGCAAAAGCTGCTCCGCCTGGGCTTTGTTTTGGTGCAGAAAGTGCAGCGCCTGCTGGTCGGCGGCCTCCTTGGCCTGCTGGCACAGGTGTTGATAATCCTGGCGCAAATAGAGCTGCCATTCCTCCGGCTGGACGGCGCGAAAGCCCTCGGGAGTGGGTTCCACCAGCCAATCGGCCACGATATAGGAGGTGGCGCTTTCTGTGGCGAACCCTTGGGCGGGGATGGGGGAGAGGGTGCGCAGGGTTTGCAGCAGCCCCGCCAATTGCCTTTGGCTGCATTGCAGCGCCTCCAGCACCCGGCGGCGGCCGGGCTCTCCCTGCGCCAGATCGGCCAGATGATCGCAGATCAATCGGCGCAGCAGGGGGGTATCGGCGCAATTGGCGTCCAGCTGGCGGCATAAGCAATCGGCCAAATCCACTGCCGCCACTCCGGGTGGATCAAACTGGCGCAGCAGCGCCAAAACCTGCTGGCCTCGGGCAGCGGAAAAGCCCAGCCGCCGGGCAAGCGGCTCCATTTGCTCACAGAAATAGCCCCGGCTGTCCAGAGAGGCGATCAGCAAAAGGCCGATCTGCTGCTCCTCTGGGCAAAGGGGGCTGTAAAGTAGTTGCTCCTCCAGATATTCCGCCAAGGTTTGTTGGCCGTAGCGGTCAAAGCTGTAGCTGCTGTAGCGGTATTCCTCGTCCTGCTCTTCCTCATCGGGAGAAAAGCGGGTCTTGCCCTCCTGGGCGGCAGGCGGGGCAAAATCAAATTCCAGCAGGGGATTGGTCTCCGCCGCCTGCCGGGCATACAGCAATAGCTGCTGCAAGGGCAGTTGCAGCAGCTTTACTCCCAATAGCAGCCGGGGGTTGAGCGCCAGTTGATTTTGCTGTTCCAGGGATAGCTGCGGGCTCATGGTTGCTCCCTTCGCTGGATTCCAGCTTTCAGACGTTCCGCAAACCCCGCCCTGTTTCGGGGTAGATCGCAAGCGCGCCATAGGCGCCTATCTCCGGCAAAAGACACTGTGCTGGAAAAGCAGCTACAAAAAAACTGGGATGTGCAAAAGCGCAAGCGGATCTGCATGACCCGGGATGGCAAACAGGGAAAGCACAGCGCAAATGCAGCCATCCAAAAAGAAGCCCTGTGACCGACAAAAACTATTGTCCGCCGTCCTCCTGCGTTCACCCCAGTTGCAGGCGTTGGCCTTATTCGCCGCTGTAATGGACGGTGATGCTGTCATCGCCCAGGAGGATCCGGTAATCGCCTGCGCCCCAAAGCTGAAAGCTGAAGGTGAAGGCGCCGTTGCTGCCGTTGGCGCTAAGGTAAAAGCTTTGGCGGCTTTCATAGCTGCCGCTGCCGTTCATTTTGTAGATGGTCAGGGGAGCGGACGCTTCTGCCAGCCAGCCGGAAAGGGAAATATTGGCGTCGGTAACGGTTCTTTCCCGGGCGCCCTGCATCACCCCGGCGCCGCCAAAGGCTTCGGCCACCGCATACAGATCGTCGATGCTGTTTTTGCTGCCCCGGGAAAGGCCAAATCCCACAAAGCGGGTGTTTTCCGCCAGCAATGCCGCTCCTTCGCTGCTGCTTAGCCAAGCGTCAAGAATTTTTTGCGCATAGGGATAGCCATAGGCTAAAAACTCATAGCAGGCGGGCAGCCCCTTGGCGGCAGCTCGTTGCGCCTGGCTGCCGTAGCTGGGAGAGTTGTGGCCAAAGAAGTTGTCTTTTGCCATATCGGCGCTGTGGCTGCCTGCCATGGTGTTTAATATGTCCAGCTGGATCACCGGCTGGTAGTTCAGCTTTTGCCGGGCCTGATTGAGCAGGGAGAGCAGCTCTGTTTCCAGTGCGGCGGTGGTCTCGTCCCCAGGCTGGCTTTGCCCGCCGGTGGTGATGGTGGCGGTATAGCTGCTTTGCTCCCAGCTAACGGTTGCGCCAAAGTTTTCGCTGACAAAGCGCAGGGGGATCAGGGTGCGTCCGCCAATGATGCGGGCGGGCACGTCCAGCTGCTTGCTCACCCCGGATACGCTGGCATTGGCGCTGTCGATATAGAGCAGGATGGTGTCGTTGCCGTTTTGGATGGTCACCTTGCGGCTGGCCTGCTCCCAGCCTACGGTAGCGCCCAGCGCCTCACCGATGGCTCGCACCGGTACCAAGGTGCGTCCGTCCTCGATCACCGGCAGCACGTCCATGCTGATCTTGGCGCCGTTGACCAGCACCGTCACTGCGGGATAGCCCCAGGCTGCCGGTACCAGAAGCAGATATAGAAACAGCGTTAGCAACAGTGCGCTGAGGATGCGCCCCCATACGCCGGGTCTGCCGCTGTTTGTTTTTCCTGTGGAAATGCTTGTATTCATACCGTTGTTTGCCTCCGTAAAACCAATATTTGGCTCGAAAAAAACCTGTTCTTCCTTTATTCTCTTTTTTTCGCTGTATCCCTGCCAAAAACAATTCCAGCCGACTGCAAAGGTCTATGGAAAAGGATTCTCTTCCTTTATTTGCCAATACGGACACTTTTATTTGGGGTATGGCGGTTTGCGGCGGGGGCAAAGGCAATGACCATAGGAGAACAAATCAATCCGAAAACTGGCCGACAAGGGGGAGGGAGGGGCTGCTAGGCAGCGGACGAAAGCGGTTGGCTTCTCTCCATTGTCCATCATGCCACCGGAAGCACTGGAACAATAGGCGCATACCCGGCTCTTTGCCATTTTGTGTTTTTGCGGAAGACACATCTGGATCGGAGAATCGCTGCGCCCCCGCGCCCCTTAAATTTTAATTTGTCAATTTATTTTACAGATGGGGGGATTGGTGATACTATATTTGCGTTGCCCGGAAAAGTGGCGCAGCCACGGAAATGTTTTGGCCGGGCAGGGGAGGTTTTTGCTTTGAATAACAAGCCGCAAAGCAAGTTGAATTTTATTTGGGTGGTCTTTACCGCGCTGGCCTTTGGCTCCATGGAGGTTTCCATCAAGCTGGCAGGCGCTGCCTTTACTCCGTTGCAGCTCACCTTTTTGCGCTTTCTCATCGGCGGGCTGGTGCTGTTGCCCTTTGCCCAAGCGGATCTGAAAAAGCGGCAGGTGCGGTTGACCGCCAGCGATTGGCGGTATTTGCTGCTTTTGGGGGTGGTAGGCGTTTGCTTTAGTATGTCCCTATTTAATGTAGGGGTCAGCATCACCAACGCCAATCTTTCGGCGATGATCATTTCCAGCTCGCCGGTGTTTACGATGATTTTTGCCGCCTGGATGCTGGGGGAAACCTTTACCAAACGGAAGGCGCTGGTGGTGGCGATGTGCCTCACCGGCTTAGTCATTTTTGCCAATCCTTTTTCTGCCGCGTCCAAAGCCACCCTGCTGGGGCCGCTGCTGATTTTTGCGGCCACCATCGGCTTTGCCCTATATACGGTTTTGGGCAAAAAAAGAGTGGCAAAAATCGGCGGTCTGGCTCAAAACGCCTATAGCTTTTTGCTGGCCTGCGTGGTACAGCTTGTTTTGCTGCTTGTTACTGGCCAGCCGGTGTTTTCCGGCATTACTGGGGCAAACCTGCCCATCCTGCTCTATATCTCCTTTGTGGTCACCGGCTTTGGCTATTATTGCTTTCTCCGCGCCATCGCTACCATGGGGGCGGGCAATGCCTCGCTGGCCTTTTTCCTCAAACCCATCGTAGCCACCCTGCTGGCGGCGCTGATTTTGGGCGAGAGCATCACCTGGAACGTGGTGCTGGGCATCGCGCTGGTGCTCACCGGCTCCGCCCTGAACTTTACCCATCCCCAGCAGTCTGTCAATGCTCCACAGACCAATGCACCACAGACCAATGCAGCGTCAGCAGAAGAATAGATCCTCATCCAAAAAGCCCCGGTGCTTTGCCGGTTTGCTTTTCCTCCCTCAAATAAGCATGTAGCGTTAGACCAAGAGGCGTGATGCCACAAAAAAGCCAGCCGGTTTGGCAGATTTTCCTTGACCCAACAACCGCTTTTTGTTAAAATAGATAGGTGATATCGTGCGGGCGTGGCGGAACTGGCAGACGCGCTGGATTTAGGATCCAGTGGGAAACCGTGCAGGTTCGATCCCTGTCGCCCGCACCAGAAAGTCCGCAAGAGCAGTGATGTTCATTAGGGGGTAAACAGATGCAAAAAGTAGTTTATATCAGCAACAGCCGGGATTTTGCTGAACAGAAGGATATTAATGAAAATAAATATCTCCTACGCATCAATAAACTATTGGAAGAGGGCTGGACGGTTTCACAGATGAACCCATATACTGTGGATGTTGACCCCAAGCTTGAAAATTATCTCCACAAAGAAACATTTGTATCCTTTGTCTTGCTTGAGAGACCTGATGAGAACAAATAATTTGCATCTATTTTGACCTAATGTCACATTTTGCAAATCGTCTAAGGCAATCTTTTTTATCCTATGTGATCTTGCCTATGCGATTTTGCTATAGCAACGTTTTCGCAAACCATATTACGTGTACACGGCGGGAAAAAGCCTGGGAGTCCTTTTATAATGCTCCCGGGCTTATTTTTTTGCCTACCAAAAAGGGGGAGATATGGTATTGGGATGATTGGCTTCTCTTTTTGTGTTTGCGCACCCGCGCTGTTCTTTTCAAAATCGGCACAGGGAGAATCATC
>CAYOVS010000133.1:0-5311 GCA_964407445.1 uncultured Peptococcaceae bacterium | reverse complement strand
TCTTTCAAAGATAACGGCTCAATAACAACAAGTTTTCCCTTTTGTGCCAATATGTTAACAAGTAAATAAACACTTTATATAATTTCAATTAAATCATAATAAACGAACGCAGTGTTGCTGACGATGCGGGACGCACATAATTTATGGAAATAACCCTTGCCTGGAAGAAATAACTATGGTATAATAATTTGCGTGTGTTTATCGGCCGGTCCGCTGCCGCGCTCCGGGAATGAACGGCCAAGAATTAGGAGGAATGATCATGACAAATATTATCGATCTGATCGAACAAGAGCAAATCAAGGACGACCGCCCGGAACTGCGCCCCGGTGATACCGTGCAGGTGCATGTCAAGGTTGTCGAAGGCAATCGTGAGCGTATCCAGGTTTTCGAAGGCGTTGTCATCCGCATCAAGGGTGGCGGTCTGCGGGAAACCTTTACCGTTCGCCGGGTTGCTTACGGCGTTGGCGTGGAACGTACGTTCCCGCTGCATTCTCCCCGTATTGACAAAATCGTGGTGAAACGCCATGGTAAGGTACGCCGGGCCAAGCTGTATTATCTGCGCGAGCTCACCGGTAAAGCCGCCAGAATCAAAGAAGACAGAAGAAATAAATAGTGCCGATTATCCGGGCGGGGAGACCTTCCCGGATAATTATTATTTTGTTGGCAAGGGTTATACGCTATGATATAATGGGTTGTAAAGTGTTTTATTATCAGATTGATTTGCGGAGGTAGATTTATGATTTCGACCAATGATTTCAAAACGGGCGTATCTGTGGAGATCGACGGCGACGCTTACGTGGTGGTAGAGTTCCAACACGTCAAGCCTGGCAAGGGTGCCGCTTTTGTTCGTGCCAAGCTGCGCAATACCCGCACCGGTGCGGTGATTGAGCGTACCTTTAATGCCGGTGAGAAAATGCCCAAAGCCCATCTGGAAAGAAGAGAAATGCAGTACCTCTATCATGATGGCACGTATTATGTGTTCATGGATAACGAAAATTTCGAACAAAGCCTGCTCACCGATGAGCAAATGGCCGATTCTAAAAACTTCCTCAAAGAAAATATGAATCTGTCTATTTTGATGTTCAAAGGCGATATTATCGGTGTAGATTTGCCCGGCCAGGTAGAGCTGGAAGTTGTTGAAACGGAGCCCGGCATCAAGGGCGATACCGCCTCTGGCGGCAACAAGCCCGCTACCTTGGAAACAGGCGCAGTGGTTCGGGTGCCGTTCTTTATCAACGTAGGAGATCGGATCAAGGTCAACACCAAGACCGGCGACTATATCGAACGCTGCTAACGGATGTTTAGCGGGATTCTATAAATTACCTGATAGTTGGCCGCCAAGGCGGTTATACTATAAATTGTTTGATTTTACCTTTGAAAGGGGGATTTTCCATGAAGGATCTGCAGCAAAAGGTGGCCTATTTACAGGGATTGACCGATGGTATGGAGCTCTCTGATTCCAAAGAGGGCAAAGTGATTTCCGAAATTCTTGGGGTTTTGAAGGATGTCACGGAGTATCTGGAATTTCTCAAGGGCGAACAAGATGACCTGGAGGACTATATCGAAAGCATCGACAGCGATCTTGCCGATCTGGAAGAAGAGATTTATGACGACGAGTGCTGCTGCGGCGACGACGACGAAGACGATTATGATTATGTCGAAATGGAATGCCCCAACTGCCATGATCAAGTATGCTTCGATTATTATATTCTCTAAGACGACGATTTGATCGAAGTTACCTGCCCTGTTTGCGACGCTGTTGTTTTTTGCAACGGTGAAGACGAAGAGGATGCGGACGAAGAAGACAACGAAGACGAAGAAAAATAAGTCTTACGCAGATGTACCGGCAATACCAGGCAGCAAAAAGCAGGCGGTTATGATAACCGCCTGCTTTTTTCGTTTAGGCGCTGCTTTTAAGAGTTGGCAAAGAGAGCCTTTACAAAAAAAGGATGTGGCGAACTGGATTCGCGGCATCCTTTTTGATAATGCAGATTGCAAAAGGAATATGTCAACAGAACATGCTTATTCGGTGGTAACTTCGGTTTCGCCGGTGATCAATTTTTCCATGGCGGTGGTCAAAAGATCTTTTGTCCCGCCTTTAATCATAAATACGCAATACGAAATGTCGGTTTCTGCATCGTAAGCATCGGCGATACCGTAGGAGGTATCCGAATCAGAGCCGGTTTCGCTGATGTTATAGCGCAAACGAGTGGAAAGTCCACAGATATCTGCGGTTTCATCGTTGGTAAATTTTTCATCGGCACTGATGCCGGATAAATTATCTTGGGCGCCCTTGGTTACGCGAACGATATAATGAATATCTTCCACATAATAATCGCTTTGGGCAATTGTGCCATCTACCAGGTTAAACTGGGCTTTTTCTGCATTAGCCGGCAGATTAAGATTGACGTCCGTTTGCTTGTTCAACGAATCCAGATCGTCATAATTTTTTACGTTAACCGCGCCGTCGCCGTCGGCGGGTTCTTTATTGCAGCCTGTCAAAGCGGCCATGGTGACCAGCAAGGTCAGCATCAGGATTACAGCAACTGTTTTCTTCATAGTGAAACCTCCATAGTTTATCGCGGCGCTTGCCGCTTGGTATTATACCTTAATTATTACAGATTACCTTGATTTTTTCCTGTTGTTCTTATGAATTTATTTTGAAATTACCGGGAAACAACGCCGCTGCCCCCTTGATAGTAGATGAGAAAGCCGGATAACGGTTGGACAATTTCCAATAATTCACCTAACTGGGCGGAATTTTCAGTGAGACCTTCTTGCGAAAACAGACTCCAAAGATCCTCCTCTGGATGAAACCAATATTCCTGTACTTGATACGCGGATGCACCGCAAACCTGCAAAAATTCGTCCAGCGCATCTTCATAATAGGCAACTTCATCAGCCAGCCCGTTTTCTACGGCTTGGGTTGCGGAGTAGATCCTTCCGTCTGCCAACTTGCGCACTTGGGCCTGGTCCATGCCGCGTCCGGCGGATACCGTCTCAATAAAATACTGATAGTATTCATCAATCAAACCTTGCAAAATGGCAGTTTGTTCCTCCGTCATGCCCACCAGCATGTCGCCCATGCCTTTATTGGCGCCGCTGTTGATTTGGGTGGCTTGAATGCCGTATTTTTCCAGAAAACCGGAAAGATCCAGCAGGGTGCCATAGGTAACGCCGATGGAACCGGTAATGCAGTAACGGTTGAGAATAATTTTGTCTGCTGCGCAGGAGGCCCAATAGGCTCCGGAAGCTAAGGTGCTGTTCCCGTAAACATAGAGCGGCCGACCGGTAGTCTGGTATTCCGCAAACTTGCGTGCCAACTCATCGCCGGCTAAAATCTCTCCGCCGGGGCTATCCACATACAATAATAGGCCCATGTTGTAGGGATCGTCAATCAGCATATCCACCTGATCCAGCAAATACTGGTGATTATAGGTATCGGTTTCGTCTGTTTCTGTAGCCATCGTGCCTTCCACATGCAGTACCGCTACGTTATCCACACCGCTGTAGAGGGAGTCCTCCTCTTCTTCCCCGGGAAACCCGGCAAACGCAAAAGCAAAAAGCAAAATCAGCACTGCGGCTCCACCGGCAATCCAGGGCCAGATGCTCTTTTTTTGAGCCGGATTGCGTGAATAATAATACGGCGGCGGGTAGGGGGGCGCTTGCTGATATTGTTGATATTGTTGATATTGCTGATACTGGTGATACTGCTGCTCCTGCTGTTGCTGGTATTGTCCGGTGGTATCGGTTTGCTGGTTCTCGTTGGTAAATTGGTTATTATCCATAGTTTGGCAGCACCTTTCCGTAAACAATTGTTCTAAGTTCAATAGCAATATTCAGACGGTTTGGCCTTTGGGGAAGTTCCCAAGATCAATTTTTTTGCCAGATGCCTGGCAGCAGCAGTACCAGCAGTGTCATGATCTCCAAGCGGCCGGCCAGCATTAAAAAGCTAAAAATCCATTTGCCGGTGGCGCAGATTACCGAATAGTTGCCTACCGGGCCGATGACACCGATGGCTGGGCCCACGTTGCCCAAGGTGGCGGCAGCGCCGCTGAAGCAAGAGAGAAAATCCAACCCAGTCATGGCCAGCGCAAGTACGCCGATAAAATAGGTGAAGATGTAGAGAAAGAAAAACACCAGTATATTGCGAATTCGTTTTTCGCTGAGCAATTTTTGGTTAAAAAAGATTTTGCGAAACATGTGGGGATGGAACATGGATTTCATCTCCGCTATCGCCGTACGATAAATGATAATCCAGCGACTGATTTTGACCGAGGAGGTGGTAGAACCGGAACAACCGCCGCAGAACAGCGTCAAAAACAGGAGAATGCGGCTAAAATGGGGCCACAAATCATAGTTGGCGGAACACAGACCGGTTGTGGTGATCAGCGATACGGTTTGAAAAGAGGATAAGCGGAAAGCATCGATGAAGCTGCCGCTGTTTTGATCGGAAAAGAACAGATTGGCGGCAATCAGCAGGGAGATCGCAAGGCAGATCACAGTATAATATTTCAGCTCGTCATTTTGCCAGATCCTGTTGCGGCGATCTTGCTTAAACAGCATGCAGTACAATGTAAGATTGATTCCTGCCAAAAACATGCCCAGCGTGCTTACCCATTCGATTGCCGAATTTTGATATCCGGCAATGCTGGCATTTTTGGTGGAAAAACCACCGGTAGCCACTACGCTGAAGCTGTGATTGATCGAATCGAACAGGGGCATGCCGCAAAACAGATACAGTAGCGCAATGAGAATGGTCAGTCCCAGATAAGCCAGACAGATGGCCATGATATTGTCGCGGATCCTGGGGGCGATCCGTTCCGACAAGGCGCCGCCGCTGTATTCGGCCTTAAACGCACTGATTTCGCCGCCGCCGCCCATGCCCCGCTGAATCAATACGCCAAACAGCGCTACAATTCCGGCGCCACCCAGCCAATTGGTGGTAGAACGCCACAGTACCAAACCGTGGGGCATAGCCTCTACATCGTTGATTGCAGAAGCTCCGGTGGTGGTAAATCCAGAAATGGCTTCAAAAAATGCGCTGGCAAAATCCGGCAAAACGCCGTAGAAAATGTATGGCAAAGCCCCAAAGCAGGCAGCTAGAATCCAGCTGGCACTGACAAAAAAATAGCTTTCTCGTTGCCGCAGTACCTGATGGCGGCTGGGATAGCCAAATAGCATCAATACGCCGCCTGCAGCTAAGGTGATGGGCACCGTCATGGCAAAGGCTTGCCAGTCGCCCTCCCGATAGGCCAAAGCGCACAAAAAGGGGAGAATCATAAACATGCCCAGCACGGCAATTAAATTG
>CAYOVS010000132.1:0-5328 GCA_964407445.1 uncultured Peptococcaceae bacterium | reverse complement strand
ATGGCGGCTTTTGCTGCACGGCTGGCGCAGGACATCAGCAATCATTTATTGCCGGTATTGATTTATTTTCTGGTGATCAATTTGGTTGCCTTTTTCTTGTTTTTGATCGACAAAAGAAAAGCGGTAAAAAACAAGTACCGGATCAAAGAATCCACCTTGCTCTTGTCCGCCGCCTTGGGCGGTTCCATCGGCGCCTGGTTGTCCATGCAGACCTTTCGCCATAAAACCCAGCATAAAAAATTTACCATTGGGGTTCCGCTGCTTTTTGTGTTGCAGATCGCTTTGTTGATTTTGATTTTGCTTGGCTAAAAACCTGTTTGTCCCTTGCCGCAAGTGTTGGCAAGATAATAATAAAAACAATCGTATAAGGAGTTGATTTCATGCCGGAAAATAAGTTCTTGCTCATTCCCGGTCCTACGCAAATTCCCAATCGGGTGCGTACCGCAGAATCACAACCTATGGTCAGCCATCGCAGTGGTGAATTTGTATCTATCTTTAACGAGCTTTCTCAAAACGCCAAAGGTATTTTCAAAACCGCTGGCGATGTTTTGATTATGACTTGTTCCGGCACCGGCTCTTTGGAAGCGGCTTTGGTCAATTTTCTCAACAGAGGAGACAAAATTCTGGTCGCTTCTGTGGGCAATTTTGGTGATCGCTGGCGGGATATTGCCCAAGCCTATGATTTTGATGTGGATTATGTGGCTTTTCCCTGGGGGCAGGCGGTAGATCCGCAGGTGATTGCCGAAAAATTGGCTGCCGATACCGCGCATCAGATTAAAGCCATTTTGGTGCAGCAGCACGAAACCTCTACCGGTGTGTATAATCCCTTGGCCGAAATCTCCGCCGCTCGTGGCGACCATCCCGCTTTGCTGATGGTGGATGCCATCAGCGGTTTGGCGGCTTGCCCTCTGGAAACCGATCTTTGGGGGCTGGATGTGGTGATCGGTTCCTCGCAAAAGGCTTTGATGACCCCCCCCGGTTTGTCTTTGGTTTCGGTAAGCGAAAGAGCCTGGGAAGCGTATGCGCAAAGCTGGATGCCCAAGTTCTATCTGGATCTGGGCAAGGCCAGAAAATACGCCGCAGACGGTCAAACCCCCTTTACCCCGGCTATTTCTTTGATTTATGCGATGAACGAAGCAGTCAAGATGATTTTGGCGGATGGGGTAGATCAGGTGATCGCCGCCCATTACCGCAGACGGGACGCGGTGCGCGCTGCTGTGCTGGCGCTGGGACTCAAGCCTGTGGCCGATGAAGCCTGCGCCGGTGGTGTGCTGACTGCTTTTTATACCCCGGAGGGGATTACGCCCAAAACGATTACCACGATGATGAACAAGGAATTTCAGGCGATTATTGCCGGCGGTATGGGGCAATTAAAGGGAAAAACGCTGCGCTTTGCCCATCTGGGCTTTGTGCGGGATCTGGATCTGATCGCTGGTATTTCCGCTTTGGCCATGACGCTGCATGCCAATGACTATCCCATGGAGTTGGGGCAGGCTGTTGCTGCTGCCGAACGGATTTTGCTTGCGGAATAATGCAAAAGGTGCTTTTGCTGTTACTTCCCGGTTTCGAATTTCTGGAGGCAGCGGCGTTTACCGATGTTTTTGGCTGGAATCTGCTGCTTGGGGATAAAAACAGTCAGATCGTCACGGCTGGCCCGGCGCTTGCATTGACCGCCTCTTTTGGCGGTCAATATCAGCCCGGGCTTTTGCTCCAAGAGGTGCAGGCGGAGGAATATGCCGCCTTGGCGGTGCCCGGCGGTTTTAGCCGCTTTGGTTTTTTTCGGGCGATGGAGGATCCTGCTGTGCAGCAGCTGATCCGTCAGTTCCACCGGGCTGCCAAGCCGATTGCCGCTGTTTGCACCGGCGCCATTGCTTTATCCAGGGCGGGGATCTTGCAAGGGCGCAAAGCAACTACTTATTGGATCGAGCAAGGCTATTATCAGCGGGATTTGGAGCAGGGCGGCGCGCGCTATCAACGGCAGCCGCTGGTGCGGGATGGCCATATCTTAACCGGCCAAAATCCTGCTGCTGCCGTGCCCTTGGCCTTGTTGTTGCTAAGCCTGCTTTCTTCTGCTGAGAATGCGGCGTATGTTGCCGGCTGCATGGGGGTTGCGCCGGAGGTTTTTTTGGGGAAGTAGGATGGTATGGATAAGAAAAGCTTGCTGATTACCGTATTGGCCTATGTCATCTGGGGATTTTTGCCGCTGTATTGGGCACAGATGAACAATTTTGATGCGGTTTTTATTTTGGCCAACCGGATTATTTGGTGCTGCCTTTTAACGGTGTTATTGCTGGCATTCAAAAAACAATGGCCTGCTTATGTGGCTTTGTTTAAAAATAAAAAAACCCTGCTGCAATTGGTCTTGACCTCTTTGCTGATCACCGCCAATTGGGGGGTGTTTATCTGGGGCGTGGTGGCTGGCAAGGTGCTGGATGTGGCCATCGGTTATTATCTCACGCCCTTGCTGCTGTGCTTTGGCGGAATCCTTTTCTATCGGGAAAGGGGCTCGCGCACCGATTATATCGCCTTGGCCATTGCCGCGCTGGGTTTTCTGGTATCCTTGTTGCTGTATGGTTCTTTCCCCATCTTCGCATTAATCCTGGCGGTCAGCTTTACCGCTTATTCGCTGGTTAAGAAAAAGATCAATCTGGACGGCTTGCTTTCCGTATCGGTCGAATCCACGATTATGCTGCTTCCCGCGATCCTATATTGCTTGCTGGCTCCTGCACAGTTGGCCATGGTGCAGGAAACGCCCGCCTTGTTATGGCTGCTAGTTGGCGCGGGCGCGGTTACGGCCTTGCCAATGGTGCTGTTTAGCACCGGCGTCACCGGTCTGCCCATGTTGGTGGTGGGCTTTATTGAGTATATCGCGCCCTGCATCAACCTTTTTGTCGGTGCGGTGCTGTTGCACGAAGCCTTGACGGCCGAAAAGCTGCTCAATTTCTGTTTTGTGTGGGTGGCGCTGCTTGTTTTTTCCTGGGGCACCCTGCGCAAAGAAAAGCGTGCTAAGGCTTTGGCGCAGGCAACGGCTGCTTCTGCACAAAAGATCAGCTAGCGTTTGCGGTGGGTCAAAACCGGTGCAAGCGTTGGGCAAAGAAAGGCGTATCTCTATGGCGACTTTGTGTTTCGGCCGCCCCAAGCGTGCTGTGATTCTTGGCGCGTCTGTGGCGGTTAGTATTTGTATCGGCACTTCTTACTCGTTCAGCGTGTTTGCCCAGCCGCTGGCGGAGCTACATGGCTGGTCCCTAAGCCAGGTTATGGTGGCTTTTTCTATTTGTGCCGGGATCTCGCCCTTGCCGATGATTCTTGGCGGCAGGCTTTTGGATCTGGCCAAAGCCAGGCTGGCGATTGTAGCAGGCGGATTGTTGTTTGCCTGCTGCTTTTTTTGCAGCGGCTCCGTTTCCAGCTTGCCGATGCTGTATCTTCTTTACGGCCTTGGCTGTGGGATGGGGTTGAGCACCGCCTACAGCGCTTTGATTGGCAACAGCATCAAGCTATATCCGGCAAAAAAGGGTTTGGCCAGTGGTCTGGTTACGGCGGCATATGGCTCCTCGGCGGTGCTGATGGCGCCTTTGGCAAACGCAATCATCCAAAGCTGGGGTGTGCAGGCCGCTTTTCGCTGCCTGGGGCTGGCGTTTTTGGTGGTGGTGGGCGGGGCTGCCTTTTTGATTCGCGATGCGTCGGCGGTTCTTGTCGGGGAAGCCGTTGCCGATAGCATGGAATCTACCTCTGTCCAAACAGTTTCCGCCAGCCCCCAAGCCCCTGTTGCTGCAAAAGCGGCTGCCGATAGTGCCGATATGACTTGGCGACAAATGGTGTGCACCCGCCGTTTTTATGGGCTGACGCTGCTGTTTGTCTGCGGCACTATGGCTGGTTTGATGCTGGTATCCAATACCTCGGTGGTGGCGCAGACTATGTTTGGTTTGACTCCGGCCATTGCGGCTCTGGCGGTCAGCGCCTATGCGCTGTGCAATTGTCTGGGGCGGTTTTTGTTTGGGCTGATTTCGGATCAGTTGGGGCGCTATCCCGCTGTGTTGTTGATTTGCATCATGCTGGCGTTGGTTTTGGGCGTGGTGGTGCTTTGGCCAACCGTAGCTGCCTTTTTGCTGGTGTTGGCTGGTGTTGGCTTGGGCTTTGGCGGGGTGATGGGCATTTTCCCCTCTATGGTTGCGGAAAGCTTTGGCTTACCACATTGCGGCACCAACTACGGCGTGGTGTTTATCGGTTATTCGCTGGGCGCTTTGCTGGGACCCCGGGTTGCGGTTTTCGTTTTAGAGCACTCCGCCGGTGATTTTACCAATGCGTTTTTGCTGGCAATGCTGTTTTCCTTGGTCGGGGTGGCGCTGGCAGCCTTGCTTTTGTGGCAGGAGAAAAGGGCTCTGTTCGAAAAAAATGCTGAGTAAACATATTTAGTTTAAAAAAGGGGTATCGAAATCTGAACAGCACCCACAATGTTATTTACAGTATATCATACTGTCTAACTTTGGGGGTGCTGTTCAATCATTCGATACCCCTTTTTTAATGCTGTTTTTTGCCATTATACAGAAAAACGGTATTTGCTGCTTTACCATAGCCCCAGCAGATGCTGCATCAGCAGGCTGACGCCGGTGATGCCTACCCAGCAGATTAAGCCCAGCAGCAGGGGTTTCCCCCCTGTCTTGATCAGCTTTACCGGGTTGGTGTTCAAACCGATGGCGGCCATGGCCAGAATAATGCAAAGCTTGCTCAGCTCCTTCAGCGGGGCAAAAACCGAGGCCGATACGCCAAAGCGTAGTGCAATGGTGGTGATTAAAGAGGCGGCGATAAAATAGAGGATAAAAAAGGGAAAGATCTTTTTTAGGGAAACCTGTTCCCCGGCAGTGTTCCGCGATTTTTTCGCCTGCCACCAGGATAGCAGCAGGGCGATGGGGATAATGGCCAGGGTGCGGGTCAGTTTCACCGTTACTGCTTTGTCCAGAGTGGCAGAGCCCAACCCATAAAGGCTGTCCCAGGTAGCTGCTGCCGCCGTTACCGAGGAGGTGTCGTTGACGGCGGTACCGGCAAAGATACCGAAGGCTTCACCGGAAGTGGTGGAAAAGCCGATAGCTGCGCCCAGCACCGGAAAAATCATTGCTGCCAAAACATTAAAGAAAAAAATTACGGAAATTGCCTGTGCCACTTCTTCATCTTCCGCATGGATTACCGGCGCGGTGGCGGCAATGGCCGAGCCACCGCAAATGGCGGAGCCTACGCCAACCAAAACAGAAATTTTTTCGGGGATATGCAAGCTTCTGTGTACCAGATAGGCCAAACCCAAAGAGGTGAGAATGGTTGCCAGAATGATTGGCA
>CAYOVS010000131.1:0-5387 GCA_964407445.1 uncultured Peptococcaceae bacterium | reverse complement strand
AAATACGGAAAATGCGCCCATATGTTCTCACCATTCACAAACTGTCGCTTTTTCTCATTACAATAACCTTTCAGCGCAATTACCTATCGATCCCAAATCTGGTAATTTGGTAACCGGTGGTGTAAAAGAGCAAGCAGAACAGTGCTTTAAAAATATCAAGGCTATTGTAGACAGCATCGACCATGTTATGAGTGATATTGTTAGAATCACGATCTTTGTTAAGAATATCAAAGACGTTGAC
This sequence comes from uncultured Peptococcaceae bacterium, assembly GCA_964407445.1. GTDB lineage: Bacteria > Bacillota > Dehalobacteriia > UBA4068 > UBA4068 > JAILCQ01. Next base: position 5,146 of record CAYOVS010000131.1, on the reverse strand, counting down.
GCTATAGACGAAGTTTATAAAACATTCTTCACAAACTATCTTCCTTCGCGGACGGTAGTTGCGGTTGCTGCTTTGCCCATGGATGCTTTGGTACAAGTTGAAGCACTGCTTTCCAATGGGGAAGGGACGATTCCAAACGCACCCCAGGCAGGCGATTTGATAAAACTCACCAATAATACGGCAAATGCCCCAACAAGTCCTCTCTCTACGCAAACGGTAGCTTTCTCTCATTACAATAATATTTCAGCCCAATTGCCAATCGATCCAAAATCCGGTAGAGTGGTAGCCGGTGGTGTAAAGGAGCAGGCTGGACAGTGCTTAAAGAATATCAAGGCAATTTTAGAAAGCATTGATATTCCTTTTGATGATATCGTTAAAATCACGATCTTCCTTAAAAATCTCTCCGATATGGAAGCCGTAAACGAAGTTTATACTACATTTTTCCCAGATTCGGCTATTGCCAGAGCCGTAGCCTATTTTCCGGCCCGGACGACAGTTGCAGTTTCGGCTTTACCTATGGGTGCTTTGGTACAAATTGAAGCAGTGGTGTCTCATGGCGACGGTACCCCCCCGCAAGCTGTTGAAGATCGGCATGGGCTGATCATTGAAGCAAACAATACCAACAATGCGCCAAAATGCGCATTATCTACCCAAACTGTGGCTTTTTCTCATTACAATAATATCTCTGCCCAATTGCCTTTGGATCCCCAAACCGGCGAAATGGTAGCTGGCGGCGTGAAAGAGCAGACACAACAGTGCTTACAAAACATCAAGGCAATTATCGAAAGCGTGGATCACGTTATAGAAGATGTGGTTAAAGTAAATATCTTCCTTAAAAACATTGCAGATATTGCTGCGGTAGACGAAGCATATGCAACGTTCTTCCCAAGCGGTATCCCCGCACGGAGAATCGTCGGCGTATCCGCTTTACCCAAAGATGCTTTAGTCCAAATCGATGCAATTGTAGCAAACGCGGAAGGTACACCGCCAATTGCATAACAGGCAGTTGTTTGCAAATACAGGAACTATTAAAGTTACTTGTTCATGCCGACAGTGCATGGAAAATCACATAGCCTAATCATAAAAAGAAAGCTGTTTCGAATGAAAATCGAGACAGCTTTCTTTTTATGATTCGTTTTGCGCCATTTATATTTGCTTGCAGGGTTTTATGTATCATTGCTATGCGCTGCTACCGTGCAGAATATCAAAAAGACCAGTCTTTTCCAGACTTCTGCTTAGACAAGACTGCTATTTTGGATACCCAAAACGCTATCTACAATAGATATTTTCCAAAACCGTCCGGAAACAGGTTGTTGCGGCTCCTTGTAACCTATTCTGTGCAATCAGCAAACGCCCATATAGCGGCCGCCTTCTGCACGAAGGGCTTGACCGGTCAGATAGCTGCTGTCCGAGGAGGCAAGGAAAACTGCCACCGGCGACACATCGTTGTAAGGATCGCCATACCGCAGAAGCGCACATTTGGCCATCTGGGCAAGAATGCCGGAATCCTTGTGTCTGCCGTTTGGATCGGCGATGGCCTCGGTGACAACCACTGGATAGATCAGATTGACCCGAATGTTATATTTGCCCCATTCTCTTGCCACACAACGGGTAAGAGCAGCGATTGCACCTTTCATGGTGCCGTAGGCAGTTTGGCGGAAATGTTCATCCTCTCCCCCCAAAGAAGTGGAGGAACCGATATTGATGATAGAAGCGTCCTTATCTTTCATGTAGGGGAAACAAAGCTGCATCATTCTCACGTTACTATAGAGCATATTCTGGACAAACTTGTCAAAAAAGGACAGTGGAACCTCTTCAAAGGGAACATACGGCACACCGCTTACTGCATTATTGACAAGAACATCCACTGTGCCGAAACGTTCAACCGTTGCTGCCACATAGTTTTCCAGTTCGTCCATATGGGACACATCCACTACCATGGCCAGCACTTCGGCACCTTTTTCCATGCAAATTTTTGCTGTTTCATTGAGCAATTCTTGCCGCCGCGCACAAATAGACAACTTTGCGCCTTCCTCCGCAAATCGTATTGCGATCTGCTTGCCAATCCCAGAACTGCAACCTGTGATAATCGCTACTTTTCCATCCAGTTTACCCATATCAAACATCTCCTTTAAATATAATTGGTATCAAGATGGCATCAAGAGAAAAACAAAGATGCTCCTCCACGCCAGTTCACATGCACTGGAAATAGATTATCCCTGGCATGGTTCGCACAAGGTAGCTATTAAAAAAAGTATTTAGCAGATAAAATATATATTATTCATCTTATCACTTATTTATCAATTTAGCAAGATAAATTTTTTAAAATCACTATCATAATAATGCATTCTTGCAAGCATCGTTTCATCCCACCATGCGCTGCCGCAATAAAAAGCAATGTGGTGTGCATAGAACCAATGCTCTCAAAGGCAAAAAAAAACGCAGGAAACTAATGTCCCCTGCGCTTTTCTTTTCGCTTTTCCTGCCGCAAGACAAATTGCCGCTCCAGCTCCGCTTCCTTTTGCGCTTTAGAGCGCACCTGATGGGCCAGCTTGCCTTGCTCCTGCTGGAGCTTTAGAGCCTGCTGCGCCTTGGTGCCGATCCCAACGTTTTGCATAGCCTTTTGCGCTTCGCGCTGCATTCGCTTTGGATTGAGCCGCCGTTCCGCAATGGCAGCCGCCTCTAGGCAGGCACTAAAACGAAGCCTGTGCCATTGTGCAAGCAAAAACTGATAAACCTCATAGTTTTTTGGTTCGGCGCCAAAGGTGATTTTGCAAACCTCGTATTTTCCATCCCATTCCCGTTCGTAGACGCCAACCCAAAAGGGCTCTTCAAACAACACAGTCAGCTTTGCTATCATGATCTCCATAGTACATCCTCCTTGAGCATTCTGCGCAAAGAACGGACAACCAAGGAGGCAGGTTACTGACGGCTGACGCCGCTCCCGGACTACCTACCGGGACGTGTTTTTATCTTTGCAGCTTTATTTTACCCCAATTTCACGGCATGTCAAGCCAAAAAAAAGACATGGCCTTCTTGGGCTAGGCAATTTCCCAATAAGACATATGCATAAAAAAGAGATGCGGTGAACCTGAACCGCAGCGATCACAAATATCATTTATCGAGATTTTATCGAAAGCCTGCTCCGCCATCAGCGCTTTTAGCGCGTCTGCCAACGCTTTTTTTGTTAACTGCGAACCAGCCATGCTCTCCCTCCCCTTTTGATGCATTAAGACTGCAAATCACCATACTAATCGCTTTGCTTGCCTCGATACTGCTGGATCTCTTCCATAATATCCTCAGCCGTACCCAAGATCTGCCCCACCTTGCCATCGCTGCCGGCAATGCTGCGATAAAGTGCACGATAGGAGCGATAGCCCCGATGATCGTATTGGGCCCGATACACCAACTCTCCTTGAATCTCCTTGGTCTGGGCAGTCAAAAACGCATCCCGTACCAGCGGCGCATCCTCGGGATAAATCACATCCGATTCCATAATATACTTCAGATAATCGGCAATGGTATGCCCAAGCTGTTTCCCGTCTAAGGAAACAAAACAATTCTCTAGGGTTTGGGCAGCCACATCCACGGCAAAGGTAATCAACGCGCTACGATCCAGCAACATTCTGGTGAGTTCATCCCGCAAAGACAAGCGGGTTTGCGTTTGCGCCCGGGCCAGCGCCACCGCAAGGTAATAGGCGACCGTCTCCAGCAAGGTTTGGTCTTCCTGGTTGCAGCTGGGATTGAATACCAGCAAAACACCGTCCTGCCCATCTCCGGTTTGCAAACCGATAAGCATAATTTGCGCTACGCAAAGTTCCTTCCAGATTTGATGCTCCAAGGGAGAATTTTGCACCAAATCCTCCAGAAAAACACGCCACACCTTTCCCAAATGATCAAAAGCTTGCTGTAAGATCCACAAATCCGAAGAATCCAGGCTGCAATTTTGAAAACGCGGGGTTTGCGGATTGCAAAAATACTGGTAGGACTGTTGCACAAAGCCGCTAAGCCGATCCCGCAGCAAAATCAGGCCGCGATCTCCGCCATAAAATTCGCAGACCACCCCCATCACCTTTTGCAAGGATTGCTCCAGATTCTGCCCTTCATAGAGCTGGCGCACACAGGCAGTTAAGATATTTTGCTTTTGCACCTGCAATTGCAAGGAAAGGATGGCGTTTTCTTTTTCCGTCACATCTTCCACCATAACATAGAGAATATAGCGATCGTCGCTGTTGCCAATCACCCGCGCCCGGGCTTTGATCCAAGACGGTGCTTGCCGGTCTTGCTTAATATACCGCTTGGTAACGGATTGCGCCACATCACCGGTACGAATAGCCTGCCGCAGCATCTCCGTATACGTTTCCCGGTCTTCCTCCGCAATAGTCAAATACATCGCCAATTGCCGATCCTCAAAACGGGTTTGCTCCAAGCCAAGCTCCCGTAGATAATCACTGTTGGCCCGAATAATTTCCATCTGATCCTGGTAGTACTCCAGCACGCAGGCTGCCCCCAGAAAATGATTAAACACCAGTGTATCCAGAGAAGCCGGATCCTGAAAGGCGGCAATATCCAGTTTTTCCAACGTTTGCAAAATCGGCATAGTCGATTCCGTAGCAGTGTTGTTCAATATAGCAAAAAATGCAGAAGCTGGCATCGGTTTTGCATACAAATAGCCCTGCATCACCCCGCAACCCAAACTGGCCAGATAATCTGCCTGCGCTACCGTCTCCACACCTTCGGCAATCACCGGCACCTTGAGCCATTTCATCATCCGGATAACAGAATTGAGAATATTGCCGCCGCGGCCGGTTTCGTTGGCTTCCGCTAAAAAGCGCATATCCAGCTTGACGATATTTACGGCAATATCTTTTAACACATTCAAGGAGGAATAGCCGCTGCCGAAATCATCCATTTCTACCAAAAAGCCCATATTTTGCAGCGTAATTACCGTATTGACCAGCGTTTGCGGCGCATCCACAAAGGCGCTTTCCGTGATCTCAAATCGCAGCAACGATGGAGGGATCTGATAGCGATCAAAAGAGTGCTTGATTTTCTGGCAACAATCCTGCTGAAACAGATTGATCCGGGAAAGATTGACCGAGACCGGAACCACTGGTTCTCCCGCAGCCAGCCGCTGCTGCAAATG
>CAYOVS010000130.1:0-5387 GCA_964407445.1 uncultured Peptococcaceae bacterium | reverse complement strand
CCCGGCGGTATAATATTTGTACACCGTGTAGTTTTCATTTTGCAGATACAACTCCAGCAGGTCAGCAATTTCTTTTTCATCGTCTACAACCAAGACTGCGGCACCCATCAACACACCTCCCGATTTTGCCCGATACTGCTTTCTATTTTAGCAGAAAAGCACAGATAAGAAATTGAGATTTTCTGGAGTTTCTGTCAAGATTTCAGCAATGCCTAGCTATTAGGCTCTTTTGGTAATCAGCTTTGGCAAATTGCGATACGCCAGATACAGCAGCAAAGAGTTCAAACCCGCTTTCAGCAGATTAAACGGAATCAACCCCACCAGAAGCAAGCCTTTCACGGCCTGATAGGCGGTAACCGCTACTTCGGAATAAGCGGCAGGATCATAGCCGCCGGCCAAACCATCCAGGAAAAGCCGACAGGCCTCGCCCACAGGCACGTTCATCAGCACTTTGGGGGTAAAAATAAAATTCAGGGGAATCATCACCAATACCCACGCCAAAACGCCGCAGATCAAACCGATGATCATTGCCTTATTGGTCTTTTTCAAACGGACATATAGGCAATACGATACCAAAACCAGCGTACCAGAGGCAACCATATGCATCAAAAAGCCAATCGGTCCATCATGGCCAAACAAAAATGCCTGAATAAAGGAAGCGACCGCCAAAACCACCAATCCCGGCCCCCAGCCCATGGTAAAGGCACAGAGCAATACCGGCACATCCGCCATATCATATTTCAAAAAGGAAGCGCCCGGCACCAACGGAAAGCAGAGAAAGACCAATACGGAGGAAATGGCGATCAGCATGGCCATTTGTACCAAAAGCAGGGTTTTGTCCCTCCGGCACTGGGGGTTCAGGGTACGATGCAGCAATTGTTGTTCTGTCATAAAAAGCTCCTTTTCCGGCTGCTCCGAAAAAAAACGTCCCATGCATTTGCACGGGACGGAGGCCAGCGAAAAAAACGCCAAGCTTCATCTTCTTCCATCCGGACTATACCGTCGGCTCAGGAATCACACCTGATCGGTTATGCCTGCCCAAAGACAGACGCACTCGCGGGCTAAACGGCCAAAGCCGTAATACCGCCGGTGGGGAATCGCACCCCGCCCCGAAGACAGCCATATTTATTTGATGGTTTCATTATACGCCGCTGCTTTTTTCCTGTCAAGGCTTTGACGCTTTTGGGCAAAAAATTGTTTCAGCAGCAAAGCGGATTCCTCCGCCAGCAAGCCACCGGCCACCTGTAGCTGATGATTAAGCGCCGGATGGCGGCATATATCCAAAACGCTGCCACAAGCGCCGCTTTTCCCATCTGCCGCGGCATATACCAGCTTTTCCAGACGCGCCTGCACCAAAGCCCCTGCACACATGGGACAAGGCTCCAGCGTGACATAGATCGTTGCCCCCGGCAGCCGCCAGCCGCCTAAGACGGCACAAGCTTGCCGCAGGGCGATCATCTCCGCATGGAGCGTGGCATCCTTGCCGCTTTCCTTGCGATTGCAACCGCGACCCAAGATCACGCCATCCCGCACCACCACAGCCCCTACCGGCACTTCGTCCAGCAGTGCGGCTTGTCGAGCCTGTGTCAGCGCTTCCTCCATAAAAAAACGATCCTGCTCCGAAAACACCGCCATCCTAAATCAGCTCCACACCCAGGCAATTGGCCATATGCTGCAAAGCCCATTCCTGTCCGCCAGCAATAATCGTAGCACAGGCGTCTTTTTTCACCTGCACCCGATAGCCCAGATAGCAGGCGGCAATCACCGTATGCAGCACGCAAATGTCGGTGCAAACACCGCAAACCACCAGCGTATCCACCTTTCTTGCCCGCAGCATCCAATCCAAAGGCGTATCCTGAAATGCGGAAAACCATAGCTTGGGCAGATAGATCGTTTGCTCTTTCTTTTCCTCCAGCAGCTGCCGGAGCAGCTTTCCCGTTTGCCCATAAAGATTTTCGCCCCAAGTATCCGCCAGATTATGCGGCGGAAAAAGGCGGCTTTCCGGGTGATAGGAATCGTTGGGCTGATGCCGGTCATTGCAAACAAAGACAAACCCATCCTCTGCCAAAATCTCCTTGACCAAGCCGTAAATGGCGCCATCGATCGCCTGCCCGGCAGCGGCACAGGTCAATGCACCTTTGTCGTCGATAAAATCATTGCTGTAGTCAATCACCAATACCGCTTTGCTCATTTGCAAGCTCCTTTCTCATCCCGCAATTGCTACAAGGTCAATTGTTGCGGCTCTCCGGAAGCTCCGTCATCCCCCGCAGAAGCCCGCTCCTCCGCGTCTTCCAACTGGGGCAGATCCGCCAGCGACGCCAAACCGAAAAAGCTTAAAAATTCCTCGGTGGTACCGTAGAGCACAGCACGCCCCGGGCCAAGCCGCCGTCCCACTTCTTTAATCAGCCGTTTATCCAGCAAATTGGCCATAACCCCATCGGCTTCCACCCTGCGAATACCGGAAACCTCCGCTTTGGTAATGGGTTGCTTATAGGCAATAATGGCCAAGGTTTCCATAGCGGCAGCGGAAAGCTGCTGCATTTTGGGGCGGTATAGCTTTTCGATCAGGGGGGCAAAGGCGGCCTCAGTGGTAAACTGCCAGCCTCCGGCCAGATTGCGCAGATGAAAGCCACGCTCTGCGTATTCCTGCATCAGCTGCAAAAGGATGGACTTTACCTCTGCCTTGGCGTTGCCGGTCAGCTCGGCCAGCTTTTCTGCGGTAAGGGGCTCTGCGGCCACAAACAGCAAGCATTCCACCGCCTGTTTCAATTCCGTCAATTCCATGAACCGCAGCAACCTCCCCTGTTTTACAATACGCCCGCTAATTGGCCAGCGCTTGCGCCTGTCCGTCGGCAGGATAAAAATAAATCTCTCCGTACAGGTCTTGCTGGGCAATTTTCAGCCGACAACGACGCGCCAGCTCCAGCAAGGCCAAAAAGGTAACGATCAGCTCCACGCGGCTACAACCTTCGGCAAACACCTGGGAAAAAGCCACGCCGCGAGGATTTTTTTTCAGCAGCACCGTCAGCTTTTGCAGTTGATCCTGCACGGTGATCCGCTCCCGCTCAATGTTGATTACCGTTTCTCCCTTGGCCGCTTTTTCCAGCACCTTGGCAAAGGCGGCGCTTAAATCGGCCAAGGTTTTGCCATCCAAAGGGTTTTCCTCGCTAAACAAATTGAGATACAGCTCTTCTTCGTTGGGGCGATAGTAATGCTGCGCTTCCTCCTGCCGCATCAGCCGTAGGCCGTCTGCCGCATCCTTATACCGCACATATTCTAAAATATCCCGTACCAATTCTTCCCGGGCGTCTACCGCTTCCTCCCCCTCCTCCTCTTGGCCAATGGCAGGAGGCAGCAGCATTCTGGCTTTGATCGCCAGCAGCGTGGCGGCCATCACCAAAAAATCAGAGGTGATCTCCAAATCCAGCTCTTCCATGGCTTGCAGATAGGCCAAATACTGGGCGGTGATCTGGGCGATGGGGATATCATAAATATCTACTTCGTTTTCTTTGATCAAATGCAAAAGCAGGTCGAAAGGCCCTTCAAAGGCTTGAATTCTGACCTGATACGTCATATCTTCATCGCCTCACGCACCATCTCCATGGTGATTTGCGCCTGTTTGCGGGCGGCATCGTTGCCATCTGCCATAATATCATCCACCAAACCGGGCATTTGCTCCAATTTGGCACGTTTTTCGCGGATGGGATCCAGAAAATCATTGATCTGCTGGGTCAGTTTCTTTTTGCATTCGCCGCAGCCAATGGTTCCCCCCTTGCAGTTGGCGCAAATTTCCGGTTGTTCGGCGCTGTTATAAAAGCCATGATAGGCATATACCGCGCAAATATCAGGATGCCCCGGATCGGTTTTGCGGATTCTGGCAGGATCGGTCACCATTTGCCATACCTTATCCTTCACTTCCGCCGCCGTAAACGACAAATTGATATAATTGTCGTAGCTCTTGCTCATTTTGCGGTTATCGGTACCGGGAAGCACCTTGATTTTTGCCAAGAATGCTTCCGGCTCGGGAAACACCTCGGTATGATACAAATTGTTAAAGCGGCGCGCCAGCTCCCGGGTAAACTCGCAATGAGGCAACTGATCCTCGCCTACCGGCACGCCTACCGGGCGATACATCAAAATATCGGCAGACATCAGCAGAGGATAGCCCAAAAAGCCATAGGTGGCAATATCCTTGCCTTGATTTTTAAATTGCTGCAACTGTCCTTTGTAAGTAGGCACCCGCTCCAACCAGGATAAAGGGGTAATCATCGACATCAATAAATGCAGCTCGGCATGTTCTTTGATATCGGATTGGTGGAAGATATGGCATTTTTCCGGGTCCAGGCCTGCGGAAATATAATCAATGACAACCTCCCGCTTATTGGCGCGCAGATTGTCGGTATTATCAAATTGGGTGGTAATAGCATGCCAATCGGCAGTGAAAAAGTAGGCGTCATAGTTCTCGCATAATCTGGCCCAATTTTCGATCACGCTGTAATGACCCAGATGCAAGCGTCCGGTAGGGCGCATCCCGCTTAAAACTCGTTGTTGTTCGGTCATCGTTCCTTCTCCTTTATCTATCCCTCTGAAATATTATAAACCAAAAAGTGTATACAAGCCGTTGATCAGCCAGTTGGCCGGGGTGGTGATGATCGTGCCCAAAATATCCACGGAGGGCAAGCCCAGCAGACTTAAAATCTCCGGCAAAAACATCAGCAACAGTAAAATGCCAAAGCCATACCGCTCCAAAGCCAGAATCACATTTAATTGGCTATCCGGCAACAAGCCGCCTAAAATTTTAGAACCGTCCAGCGGCGGGATAGGAATCAGATTGAACACCGCCAGCACCACATTGATCATCACAAAATAGCTGAGAAAGGTGATAATATAGTACCAAATTTGGCTGTAGGACTGCACCTGGTGAAGGATCAGCGACATCAGCGCCACGCCAACCACCGCCTCCAGCAGATTCATGGCAGGGCCCGCCACCGAAACCGCCATCAGTTTCTTTTTGCGGTTATTGCCAAAATACCAGGGGTTGATGGGCACCGGCTTAGCCCAGCCAAAGCCGGCTATAATCAGCAGCAGCGTGCCCATAATATCCAGATGCCGCAGCGGGTTTAGCGTGAGCCGTCCCGCATCCTTGGCCGTGGTATCGCCAAAGGCATAGGCGACTCTGGCATGAGCGTACTCATGAAAGGTCAGGGCAATAATAATTGCAGGCACCAAAAACAGCAGCCTGCTTAACGAAAAATCGAACATATCCGCCTCCTTGCCAAAACGGTTTTTCTATAGAAGAAATCCGCAGATGAAATCCTCTTGCTTCTAATCGTATCTAATCGTATCTAATCGTATCTACACCCTCTACTGGGTACCGATTTTAATAT
>CAYOVS010000129.1:0-5389 GCA_964407445.1 uncultured Peptococcaceae bacterium | reverse complement strand
GGGTGATGGGAATCGAACCCACGTAGCCAGCTTGGAAGGCTGGAACTCTGCCATTGAGTTACACCCGCACACTGCACAATATAGTATACAGCAAAACACTCAAAAGAGCAAGAAAAATTTTACGATTCCCCCAGTAAACCGGACAAAAAACAAAAAGCCAACCGGCTAGTGGAAGGCTTTTTGTTTTACGCAAAAAGGTTTTATGGCCGTTACTTCGGCACTAAAAATTATAGCTGTTTTTATCGCTTTTGTCCAGCTCTATTTCGACAAACTTCTGTTGCGATTGGCAAAACATCTGGCCAAATGCCCGACAAAACCCCAGCTTGCCGAAAAGTCAATTTCGCTAAACGGCTCACCTGGCCAAAAGAATCCAGCAACCAACAGCGCCAATCCGCTACTTTCTACTTCTGGGCACAAGCAATGGCTGCACAGATTTTCCGATATTCTCCGTCCAACAGCGCAAACTGCTCCTCCAGCCCGGCATAGTTTTCCTGCCGCAATTGCGCCACCAAATCAGTGCAAACCTGATGCAACCCAGTCATGCTCAAATTTCCCGATACTCCTTTAAGATTATGCAGATACTGAAATATTTGCGGATACTCTCTTGCCGCCAAATGCTGCGCCGCCTGTTCCATACTAGTATCCTCCAAAAATTTGCCCAGCATCCTTTGATATAAAGCGTGATTACCCAAACATCTTTGTAGCCCTTCCTGATACGCAATCCCGGCGGCCTCCAAAACATCCGTATTCATGGAGCTCTCCTTCACCAAAATACTGTCTGCTTTTTTCGCAGCCCCAAACACCGCGGATGAAGCTTCGCCGGTGCAAAAATAGCTGCATAATCATATTTTATCTCATAAATCAATAATTGCAACAAAAGAAAACCCGCTGCCAAAACGGCAACAGGCTTTCTTTTGTTCAAAAACGCTATTTTCTCTTGGCGGGAACGTACTGGCCGTAGCCTTTTTTGCTCATATCCACAACGCCGTTTTCCATAACCACAGTGCCGCGAACCACGGTATACATGGGCTTACCTTTGATCTTGGTATTGTCAAACAGCTTGTTGATCGCTTTGGATTTGGAATACATCTTTTCGATGGAGGTAACATATTCCGCATTCATGTCGATAATCGCAAAATCGGCATCAGAGCCTACGGCAATGCAGCCCTTTTGCGGATAGAGATGGAACAGTTTGGCCGTATTTTCAGAAATATAATGGGCAAGCTGCTCTAAAGTAATGCGGCCGGAGTTGACATGGGTCAGCATAATCGGCATCAGCATTTCAATAGCAGGCATGCCGGAATACGCTTTCCAAATCCCCTCAGTGACGCCGATTTCTTTTTCCGGCGGCGTGAAGGGCGCATGGTCGGAACCAACCATGGTGATGGTGCCATCCAACAGATAGTCCCAAAGTTTTTCTTTGTCTGCCGCAGAACGCAGGGGCGGATTGCATTTGGCATAGGGACCAAATTCGTCAATATGGCTGTGATCGTAGGTGAGATAATGGAAGCAGGTCTCCGCCACAATATCCACACCGGCCGCTTTGGCCTCTTTCACCATCTGGCAGGCTTCCGGCACGGAAATATGCACGATTCCCACTTTACAGCCAGTCGCTTTCGCAAACTGGATAATCGTGGAAACGCTTTCCGTTTCCGCAACTTCTGCCCGGGAGAGGTAGTGGAAATTGTAGCCGTTAATGCCTTTTTCATGCAAATCCGCTTCGATCGCCGAGATCAACTTGGCGTTTTCGCAGTGGAAGAAGTAACGTCCGTCGGTAGCGGCAGCAGCCTGCATCATAATATAAAGCTGGCCGTCGTCATTTACCGTCAAGCCGTCAAACTCCAGTTCCCGGCCTGCGGGAGCAGGATGCAGGAAGGTTTTAAAAGCAATAGCGCCTTCCTTGACCAAATCCTGGAGCAAATGGCGGTTATCATAACCGGCCGCAGCATACATGGCAAAGTCTACAATAGAGCGTTCCTCCGCCAGTTTAATCCGGTTCCGCAGGTTCTCCACATTGCAGGGCGGCGGAATCGCCAAAGGCATTTCACAGAAGGTGGTAACGCAACCGGCAGCGGCAGCGGAAGAACCGGTATAGAAATCTTCCCGGTCGGGGCGGCTGGGATCACGGAAATGAACATGGGAATCAACGATACCGGGCAAAACAGAAAGCCCGGAAGCATCAATCACCCGCTCAGCTTGGTCATAATCGGCCGTGCCCGCAGCTACGATACCAACAATCTTGCCATCGGCGGCCAAAATATCGCCGTCAAAAAAGCTATCATTGGCAAAGAAATGAGCATTCTTAATGATGAGCTGGTATTTCATGATATTCCTCCTTTTTTTATTCCGCAGCCAAAAGCCTGCGGTTTGGATACAATACTTCCTATAAATTTTATCACTATCCTGAGAAAAAATCAATCGAACACCGGTATAAAAATAATTTCCTTCGGCAATACTTACAGCATAATCACTTGGCCGGGATTCAGATACGGCATACTTATTGCAGAGAATAATCGGCCAAACATTGGATGTGACCTTATGGTAATGAGAGGAGAAATTTATTTTGCCGAGCTGAACCCGGTTTTAGGCTCTGAGCAAGGGGGCACCCGCCCGGTACTGATTATCCAAAATGACATCGGCAACGCGTATAGCCCCACCACCATTGTGATGCCCATTACATCAAAAATTGATAAAGCCAAGCTGCCCACCCATGTTGCGCTCAGCAGCCACGAAAGTGGTCTGTCCCGGGATTCGGTGATTCTGGCCGAGCAGATTCGCACCATCGACAAAAGCAGGCTGAAACAAAGAGTGGCGGTTTTGGACAACCACTCGATGAATAAAATCAGCCAGGCGATGGCAGTTAGCGTAGGACTGACCATGTGACTGCCTCAAAAAGGTTCGCATACCCCAAAAAAGCAAACCATCGGCAAGCGCAAAAACAAGAAGATAACCGGCAAACGGCTTCCCCACTCGCCACAAAAACAAAACAAATCTCACTAAAAAAGCGCGCCCCAAAACTGGGACGCGCTTTTTACGGCAAACATTGCAAAAAAACTATTTGAGTTCGACAGTAGCGCCGGCTTCTTCCAATTTGGCTTTGATGGAATCGGCTTCTTCTTTGTTGACGCCTTCTTTAACGGGTTTGGGAGCGCCATCGACCAGATCCTTGGCTTCTTTCAAGGGCAGACCGGTGATTTCGCGGACAACCTTGATCACGCCAACTTTGTTAGCGCCGAAGCTGGCCAGGATAACATCAAAATCAGTTTTTTCTTCAGCAGCTTCGGCAGCGGCAGCAGCTACGGGAGCAGCAGCAACGGCTACGGGAGCAGCGGCGGATACGCCAAATTCTTCTTCAAAGGCTTTGACCAATTCGGCCAATTCGAGAACGGTCATTTCTTTAACCGCATCAAGGATTTCGGTAACTTTAGACATGGATAGTTCCTCCTTAAATTTTCATAATTAGTTTTTAGTCAGACCAGCCTCAGCCGGTCAAGCATACCGCCTTATGCGGTTTCTTTCTGTTCGCGAACCTGGTCCACCACGGTAACCAACTGGCGCAGCATACCGGCACAAACTCCGGCAAATGCAGCGATAGGCGCCTGCATCGCACCAACCACCTGCCCCAACAAGACTTCCCTGGACGGCAGCTTGGCCAATGCCTCAACACCGGCGGCGTCGATCACCTTGTCGCCCAACAAAGCAGCCTTAATTTGGGTCTTTTTTGTTTCCTTAATAAATTCGCTCATCAACTTGGCAGCAGCGGCGGGATCCTGGGCAAAAGCAACAGCCGTGGGACCGTTCAAATATTCATCTAAACCGGTTTGCCCCAAATTATTGCAAGCAATTTTAATCAAGGTATTTTTGGCAACTTGATAATTGATCCCAGCATCGCGCATTTTATTACGCAACACCGTATCCTGCGCAACCGTTAACCCTCTATAATCGGTAACGATTACGGCAGCGCTTTCGCTGAACAATTGTTGCAGCAAAGCCACCTGAGCTTCTTTTTCAATTCTTTGCGGTTTCTTATCCACTATTTCAATGCACCTCCCTTCAGGTAATAGCTTATATAATGAAAACAAAAATCTACATATAAAAACCGGGGCTTTGCCGCAAGACGGCAAGCCCCGATCGAAAATATCAGGAACTCTCCGCCTCGGTCGGCGCAAACTGCTTATCCGGAATCCCGGACCGACTGTCTTTGGCAAAGGCAATGCTTTATCACATTTGGTTGGCCATTATTTGCCCAAAGGCTTTACCGGGTTAATTTTCACCCCGGGGCCCATGGTAGAAGAAATGGTCACATTCTTCATATATTGCCCCTTGGCAACAGCGGGCTTGGATTTGAGAAGAATCTCAATAATGGTATTATAGTTTTCCAGCAATTTTTCCGCATCAAAGGATGCTTTACCAATGCGGCAATGAATGTTTGCAGCTTTATCCAAACGATATTCCACCTTACCGGCTTTAATATCAGCAATGGCTCTGGCCACATCCATACTTACCGTACCGGTCTTGGGATTGGGCATCAATCCCTTGGGTCCCAAAATACGACCCAGCTTACCAACCGTACCCATCATATCAGGGGTGGCAACGGCTACGTCAAAACCAAACCAGCCGCCCTTGATTTTTTCTACCATATCTTCCGCACCGACAAAATCGGCGCCGGCTTCTTCGGCTTCTTTTGCTTTGTCGCCCTTAGCAAAAACCAAAACCGTACGGGTAACACCGGTACCATGGGGCAACACCACAGCGCCGCGGATCTGCTGGTCCGCTTGACGGGGGTCTAAGTTTAAACGAACGGCCAGCTCGATGGTTTCATCAAATTTTGCAGAAGCGCCTTCCTTGACTAAAGCCACAGCCTGATCGGGCTCATAATACGCTCTATAGTCGTTCTTTTCAATTAATGCATTGTACTTTTTGCCATGCTTCGGCATATATTAACCTCCTTTGTGGTCAGCGGAGTCTAACTCCTCCCACCTTCGCTTTATCCTTCGACAACAATGCCCATGCTTCTGGCGGTACCTTCGATCATTTTCATGGCAGCTTCTACGTCTGCTGCGTTGAGATCAGCCATCTTGGTGGTGGCAATTTCTCTCACCTGATCTTTGGTAACCTTAGCAACCTTGGTACGATTGGGTACTCCGGAGCCTTTTTCCACGCCGGCGGCTTTCAACAAAAGCACGGCGGCAGGGGGAGTCTTCAGGACAAAGGAAAAGGAACGATCCTCAAAAATGGTAATCACAGCCGGGATAATCATACCGGCCTGACTGGACGTCTTTTCATTAAATTCCTTGCAAAAGCCCATAATGTTCACGCCATGGGGACCTAAAGCGGAGCCCACCGGCGGCGCGGGATTTGCTTTACCCGCAGGTATTTGCAGCTTAAC
>CAYOVS010000128.1:3931-5460 GCA_964407445.1 uncultured Peptococcaceae bacterium | reverse complement strand
GATAAAAACCGTGTGACAGCAGGAAATACCCGGATGACCCAGAAGATAAATAAAAGGCACCATCAGTAGCATCAATAATGGGCCGATCAACTCTACCATCACGCTGGATGCAGGAAACGGCAACATGATTAAATCAGTAATCACCAACGGTGCAGCACGGGCATTGGATTTGAAGCTGGGCGACACCGCCTATGCCATTATCAACGCCACCGAAATTATGATAGCTACCGATTAAGGCGACAAAGAAGGGGCTGTGGTTGACGATTGTAAAAATCGTTTTGCTACAGCCCCTTTTTCATAGCTATTCGATTGCACATCTTACTAGTATCGGTTTAACTTCCATCCGCTGCAACCCAGCTCAGTGCAAAGCATCAATCCCATCATCCTTTTGGGTATCGGGCAGCGTATTAACCAACTGGTAAAAATCTGTCATAGTTAAATCTTGATAATAGTTGCGTTTGCCATAAAGATACTTGACCGCTTCAATGGAAACAGCCAAATTGACATTTTGGCCATCTACAAAGCAAGCACTGGTGACGCCAATCACCTGCCCTCGATCATTAAATAAAGCACCGCCGCTGCTGCCCTGAGAAATAGCGGCGGTAAATTGCAAGGTATCCCATTCCTGATCTTCCAGCGTATAAATGCTGCTGATCACCCCAGTGGAAACACTGTTTTTGAGAGTGAGCGGGCTGCCGATTGCCACTACAGTATCCCCTTTGCGCGTCTGCTTATTATGTCCCAGCTTCAGCAAACGCAGAGTCTTATCGTTGCAAAGATATAGCTCGCTGCTGCGCAACAAGGCAATATCATTGATAGGATCGTAGCCGATAACCGAATTGATCCGAAACTGCTGGTTCTGCTCGGTGACCGCAACAATAGCTTTCCCTTCTCTGGCCACATGAAAATTGGTCACGATCACACCCGGTTCAAAAGCAAGAAAACCGCTGCCGGAAAAAACCGGATTACCATCTTCATCCAAACAATACAAAATGACCACCGAATCTGCACTTTTGGTGATAGCCCGGCTATTATCGGAAAAATTTGGAATAAAAAGCTGCACCAACCAATAGCCTGCAACAACCAAAACCGCAGCCATCAAAATGAAAAAGCTAGTGGAACGAGGCTTGTTGCGGCTAGCATAAACGCTGCCTTGTCCTTGCTCCGGAAATTCTTGGTCTGCGCTAGCAGGCTCCTCCCTACTAACCAGTATTTGCCAGATCTGTTGCAGCTTATTGCCAGATGTCATGCCGCTCACCTCCTGATCCAGTATAACATACCTGGATAAATTCGCCAATATCTGCTAAAAAATAAACCGCCTCCTGTCCAACAGGTAGGCGGTTTGAAATTTTCACCACAGCTAATTGCAAATGGTGCGGCCTGTTTCTTTATCAAAAAGATGAATATGACTGACGTCAAAGGTTAAGGGCAAAATCTCATCCAAGTTAAAATGTGCCAGACCGGGAATTTTCACGGTAATCTTTTCTCCGTAAAAATCCATATTCAGCAGAGTTTCTCCGCCCAAAGCC
>CAYOVS010000128.1:0-3921 GCA_964407445.1 uncultured Peptococcaceae bacterium | reverse complement strand
ATCACCCCGGCCCCATCCAAACGAATACTATCCGGCCGGATTCCCAGGGCAATATGCCGTCCCAAGTACGGCGTCAGCAGCTCCGCCGCCTTATTGATCCGAATCGCCGCGTCATGCAGCACCAAATAAAAACCGCCTTGATCCTGCTGCACCAGCACATCCACAAAATTCATTTGCGGCGTCCCGATAAAACCGGCTACAAACTGGTTACAGGGAAACTCGTACAAATTTTGCGGCGTATCAATTTGCTGGATAAAGCCATCCTTCATCACCACGATCCGGTCGCCCATGGTCATGGCCTCGATCTGATCGTGGGTTACATAAACAAAGGTAGCGTCCAGCCGTTTGTGCAGCTTGATAATCTCCGCCCGCATCGAGGTGCGCAGCTTGGCGTCTAAATTGGACAAGGGCTCATCCAGCAAAAAAACGGCAGGATCCCGCACCATGGCCCGTCCCAGTGCCACCCGCTGCCGCTGACCGCCGGACATGGCTTTTGGCTTGCGCTTCAGCAAATCCTCGATATCCAAGGTTTTGGCAACCGCCCGGATTTTTTGGTCGATTTCCTCTTTGGGCACCTTGCGATTTTCCAGACCAAAAGCCATATTTTTATAAACCGTCATATGCGGGTACAGCGCATAGTTTTGAAACACCATGGCTATATCCCGATCCTTAGGCGGAACATCGTTGACCAACCGGTCGCCGATATACAGTTCACCATCGGTAATCCCTTCCAAACCGGCAATCATCCGCAATACCGTAGATTTACCGCAGCCCGATGGGCCAACCAACACAATAAACTCTTTATCGGCGATAGCAATATTAAAATCAGTTACCGCATGCACTTCTTCATCATAAACCTTGCTGATATTCTTTAAGGTTATACTGGCCATAGGCTTTCTCCTTATTCAAATTCCCGTCGGGCCGCTCGCCATTTCTGATAGCGCCGTACCAGCTTGATATACTGTTTGACCAGCACATACAGGATACATCCTACAGGAAGCAGCAACGCCGCGGTCATCAGCACCAGCAACAGCGCCATGTAGCTTTCTCCCAAACGCGCCGCATTTTCCCAGTAGGGAAAAGCCACCGTATCACTGCGCATTACCCGCATCCCAAAATCGCTAATCAATGAAGCAATTTTAGAAAGCTGATACCGGGCGCTATTCTCCAAAAATACCGTATCCTTCACTGGGAACGCATTCTGCACCGTATCCAGGGCAAACCCGCCAACGGGATTGGGCAAAACCACCTCATAACAGGTAATGCTTAGTTCCTTCGCGGCCAAAACAGAATAATCCACATAAATATAGGCGCCGCTACTCTCGGAAGCCTTGCCGCTCAAAGGATCGTCCTCCCGGCGAATCACCCCCGCTACAAAATAAGGCTTGCTATCGATGGTTATGCTCAGCCCGGCAACCTCCATGCCGCCAAACAGCTTCCAGGCCAGTTCTTCGTCGATGACTACCCGATCCTTCATCAGATCGTCACTCCGCAGGTAACTACCGTCTCGCAGGCGCAGCGGATGGAACAAAAAATAGTCGCCGCCCACACCGATGGCGGTGGCTTCGGACGAGCCTCTTTCCCCGCTCACCGTCAGCTTGGAAAAAGCGGAATAGCCATCCGCCCAAAGACTGCCATTTTCCGGCGCTTCCATAGCCGCATCCAGCAATTTTTTATCCAGCGTCTGCCGAAAAGACTGCACCCCTGCTTCGTCAAAGGTGCCAGTCACCGGTAAAAAGCAGGAAATCTGGGCAAAGCGCTGCTCGTTTTCCCCTCGCCATTGCTTTGCTACCTGCTGGCTTTGCAGCATCGAGCCGTATGCCCCATACTTGGCCAAACAAAGCAATACCACTGCCAAGCACAGGGTATTTGCTGCAAGCAACAGCCAGGTTTTCCTATGAATCTGCTTGAGATTGATTTTTCGCCAATCAAAATGCGGCTTATGCCACAAGCCCGCAAGCTTGTTCTTTATTCTGCTGATCCTTATCAAGGCGAAACCTGCTTTCTTAGTTTTCTACCAGTTTAACCTGCATTCCCGGTTCCAAAGGCTTGCTAGAGGTGGTAATCACATAATCGTTACCGACCAAACCACCAGCAATCGCCGAATTGGTATCATCGGTAGCTAAAATTTTCACATCCACCCGGGTTGCCACATAACGATTGCCTAATGGTGTGCTTTTTGCGGTAACCGTCAGCACAAAATCACCATTGCTATCAGAACGCAGCGCACTGTTGGGCACGATCGCGTCATAATTGGCGCTTTGCTGGCCTATGCTTATCGTATATTGGCTGCCACTTTCCACCTCGCCGGTTAAAGAAAACACCAGAATTTTGTTTTTGCCCGGGTTTTCCGGATCAGATTTAATCTGGCTTAGGGTAGCCTTGATATCGGAGCCCCAATAATAATTGATAACTTCGCCGCTATCGCCCATTTTGACCCGCTTGCTTTGCTCTATGGTTACCGGGAAGCTGAGCGAATACCCGTTATCCGCCGCTTCGATGACTGCCAAAGGCTGATTATATTCGCTAGAGGAACCGGCCGTTACATTGACGCTTTTGACCACGCCGGCCATAGGCGCAGTTACGGTGGCGCCTACGGAATCCTTTTGCAGATCATTCACTTCCTTCTGCTTGGTAGAAGCCTTATCCTGCATATTTTGCAGATCCAGCTTTTCCTTGGCGCTGGTTTTGCTATCGTTCTTTTTGGCGTCGCTCAGATCAAAGGTTAAATCATCTACCGTCTTCTGCGCCTGGGCCACTGCGGTTAAAGCCGCCCGATAATCAGTTTGTTTTTCGGTAGCGGTGGTCAGCGCATCCTTAGCCTTCGTATAAATGTTATCAGCATCGGTCAACGCAGTCTTTGCCGCCTTCAACTTCTTGTTCACGCTATTATACTCGGAAGAATTATCGGAATCCACCAGCACATCATAATCCTCGTTCAAACGATCCAGCTCCGTCTGGGCGGTATTAATCTTGCTTTCCGCTTTGGAATAGGCCGTGTAGGCTGCAACCAAACCGGTATTATAGCTGATCTCCTCTGCATCTTCTTTTTCATCCAAACCCTCAATATAGGCGTTGATCTTTTCCGCAGCGGCAGCCAGCTGATAGGCCTGCGTTCCGCCACAATTCTGCGTGGCATAGGTTTTAAAAGCAGCATAGGCACTGCTATGCACCAGCTTTACTTTATCCAGCTCCACTTTAGCCGCTTTCAGCTCTGCCTCTTTGTCTTCGATTTCCCGCTCCATGGCGGTCAGCTTGCTGTCGTCAACAACGCCGCCCAAAGACTCCAGCTGGGTTTGTAGCTCAGCCACCCGGGCAGTCAAATCATCCACCTCCGCCTTGGCTGATTCCACCTTAGCCTTGGCTTGCTCCACCTGGGCATCGGTAATATAGTTTTTATCCCGGTCGGCAATTGCCTGCTGCAAATCCTTCTCCGCGTTTTGGATCGCCCGGGTTTCCTTGGCATAATCGGCAGAGCTGGCATCGATCAAAGCCTTGCGATATTGCAGGTTTAGATCTGCCAAAGCTTCCTTGGCCTGCTTCAGCTCATCGCTTTCCGCATCGCCCAAAACAAACAGCACATCGCCAAATTCTACCGTATCGCCCACCTTAATCGCCACCGCCTCCACCTTGCGGGTTTGCGCCAAAGTGACGTCATAGCTTTTGTTGGCGGCAACCGTACCGGTACCGCGGATTTTTGCCGTAATCGTCCCGGATTGGGCATATTGCACCGCCACCTCCGGCAAAGAGCGGTTTAAGATCGTGTTGGAAAAAAAGGTCAACAGCAGCATAATCAGCAAAAAGACAATTGCCGCGTTTTTTACCCAACCTCTTTTTAATGTTTTCTGTTCTGCCATTTCAGCATCCTCCCCTAAATCGGATCATATTTTTTTGCCGGATCGCTCAGCCTTTTACCGAACC
>CAYOVS010000127.1:0-5461 GCA_964407445.1 uncultured Peptococcaceae bacterium | reverse complement strand
CCAAGACTTTTTGATCGCTGTGGTACAAGCCCCGCAGCTTTTGCTCCGCAGGCCAGTTTTGCCAGGGATTGACCGAGCAGCGGGAAACGCCCAGCGCATATTTCACATAGGGCACAAAATCAGAGCTGTTGCACAAGCCGCAGCGCAGGCAATAAATAATATCGTCCTCCCGACCGGTGCGCAATTTATTGGGCAGCTCCGGATCCAGGGTCAGCGCCCGGCCGATGGCGATCATATCCGCCTCGCCTCGCGCCAAAATCCCCTCCATCTGCTCCGGCTCGTTAAAGCCCCCCACGGTAATCACAGGGACAGAAACGTGGCGTTTGATTTCCGCCGCCAGATAGGCGTTGCAGCCCCGCTCCAGATACATGGTGGGAAACATCCGCAGCACCGCCTTGGGATTGTGGAAGGAGGTGGCAGAAACCTGAATCGAATCCACCTTGCCATCCAGCAGCTTGGCCAGCTCCACCGTATCCGCCAGCGTGGCGCCACCCTCCATAAAGTCCTCGCCGGATAGGCGAAACTCGATGGGGAAATCCGGGCCGCATTTGGCACGAATATTTTCTACCACCAGCAGGGCAAAACGGCAGCGGTTTTCGATGCTGCCGCCAAAGCGGTCTGTACGCTGGTTATTGGCGGGAGACAAGAATTGATTGATTAGCCAGCCATGACCGCCATGCACCTGACACATCTGAAAGCCGCCCAGCTTAGCCAGCTCCGCCGCATCGCCGAAGGCGTTGACGATCAGATCGATCATCTGTTCATCCAGCTCGATCACCGGATGATCGGTATTGCCGTAATGGCAAACACCGGCGGAAGGGCCGTAGACCCTGCCCCCTTCGGTATATTGGGGATCGGAACGCCGCCCTGCATGGAGCAACTGAATCGAAGGAATCGCTCCATAGCGCTTGATAATATCGCTGAGATTGATCAAAGAGGTAATCACGCTGGGATCATCCAGCTTGAGCACCCGACCGTGATTGTTGCCGGTAGCGCTGTGTACCAGCGTATTGCCAACAGTGACAATCGCCGCGCCGCCTTTGGCAATCGACTCAAAAAAAGCATAGGTGTTGTCGGTCATATGCCCTTCACAATCCAGATGGTCGGCGCTCATCGCCGTACCGATGATCCGGTTTTTCAGGGTATAGGGGCCCAGTCGCAGAGGACTGAACAAGTACGGGTATTTGTTATGCATCATCGTCACCTCATCCATATAGTAGGAAAATCTATAAAAGAAAGCAGCAACCGCAAAAGCGATTGTCCGGCGGGGCGGCCAGCAGCAGCCCGCCGCCCCTACTATGAAAACCATCTTTACCGGGGATTATGGCAGGCTACCCAATGCCCCGGGGTAATCTCCCGCTTGAGCGGCTCTTGCTGCTTGCAGATATCGGTTGCATACTTGCACCGGGGATGGAAAGGACAGCCGCTGGGAAAATTGGTGGGATCGGGGATATTCCCCTCAATGGTATATAAGCGTCTGGTATTGGTTTTGATAGTGGGGATACAGCCCAACAAGCCAATGGCATAGGGGTGCCGGGGATTGCGGAACAGCTCTGCGGTTTCCGCCTGCTCCACAATGCGCCCTGCGTAAAACACCGCTACCTTTTTGGCAAGCTCGGCAATAATCCCCAAATCATGGGTAATCATCACGATGCTCATGCCGGTTTCCTGCTGCAAGCGCTTGAGCAAATCCAAAATCTGCGCCTGAATGGTCACATCCAAGGCGGTGGTGGGCTCGTCAGCCAACAAAATTTTGGGGCCGCAGGCCAGCGCCATGGCGATCATCACCCGCTGCCGCAAGCCGCCGGAAAGCTGATGGGGATAGTTCCACAGGCGACTTTCCGCATCCGGCATTTCTACCAGCTTAAAGTATTCCAGCGCCTTGGCTTCCGCTTCCTCGTGGGTGATCTTTTCATGGATCCGCAAGGTTTCCACAATCTGCGCGCCGATCTTCATCACCGGGTTCAAGCTGGTCATCGGCTCCTGAAAGATCATGGTGATATCCTTGCCGCGGATTTTTTGCATTGCTTTTTTATCCAGCTTGAGCACATCCTGCCCTTCAAAGAAGATCTGGCCGCCGATTTGCGCCGGCGGCGCTTTAATCAGCCGCATCACGCTGGAAAAAGTGACGCTTTTGCCGCAGCCGCTCTCCCCCACCACACCCAGAGATTCTCCTGCGTCTAATGTAAGATCCACCCCGTTGACCGCGTGGACAAAGGCATTATTTTTCATGGGAAATTTTACCGTCAACCCCCGAATCTCCAGTAAATGAGGGGCGGTGTTTCCCAGATTCGTCTGTTGGTTCATTGCTTATCCTCCCCTATCAACCGCCCAGGCTCTTCAGCTTGGGATCCAGATAATCTCGCAAGCCGTCGCCCAGCAGGTTGAAGCCTAAAATGGTCAGGGCGATAAACAGACCGGAAAAGCCTGTGGTCCAGGGCGCGTTAAACATAAATTGTTTCCCCTCGTTGACAATCAAACCCCAGGAGGGGGTAGGCTGGGGAATGCCTAAGCCCAAAAAGCCCAGAGAAGCCTCGGCCAGAATGGAGCCGCCCATGGAAACCGAAAGCACCACAAAAATCTGGGGCAACGCATTGGGCAAAATATGCCGCAGCATCACCCGAAAACGGCTGCTGCCCATGGACTGCGCCGCCATCACAAAGGTGCGCTCGCCAATATTGAGGGTAGCGCCTCTGGCCACCCGGTAAAACATGGGGATCAAGGGTACGCCGATGGAAATGCACATATTCTTTACCGATGCGCCCAAAACCACGCCAATGATCAGCGAAAGCAGCAGCAGTGGAAAGGCCATCATAATATCGACCAGTCTGCCTAGAGTAAAATCCAGCGCGCCTTTAAAATAGCCGGAAAGAATCCCCAGAAAACTGCCAAAGATAATGGCGATGGTAACCGCCGCCAGAGACACCACCAAAGATACCCGGGCGCCGTAAACAATGCGGCACCAAACATCCCGGCCATAAGGGTCGGTGCCCATGATATGCTGGGCGCTGGGCGCCTGATTTTTATTGGCCATATCCACCGCGCCATAATCATAGCTGGTGAGCAGCGGTGCACAAAGAGCGATCAGCACCATCAGCAAAACAATTGTACCGCCGATTGCAATAAATTTGTTTTTCAACATCTCTCTCATACTGTGTTCCCCTTATATCTCTAGCTTTAAAGGAAGCTCTCCCGCAAAATGACAGGCCACCTGATGGGCATTGCCCATCTCACGCAAAGCAGGCGCCTCATTGCGGCAAAGCTCTTGGGCATAGGGACAGCGATTATGGAAAATACACCCTGCAGGCGGATGCAGCAGGCTGGGCACCCCGCCCTGCAGCAGCACCCGGCGGGAAGCCGCCCCCGGCTCGGGATTGGGCACAGCAGAAAGCAGCGCATGGGTATAAGGATGCAGCACCCGGTCAAACAGCTCCTGCTTCTCCGCCAGCTCCACCAAACGGCCAAAGTACATTACGCCGATCCGGTCGGCAATAAACTTGACCACAGATAAATTGTGGGAAATAAACAAATAGGTCAAGCCAAACTGATCCTTTAAATCCAGCAGCAGATTGAGTATTTGCGCCTGAATGGAAACATCCAGCGCCGAAACCGCCTCGTCGCAGACCACAAACTTGGGCGAAAGGGCCAGCGCCCGGGCAATACATAGCCGCTGCCGCTGCCCGCCGGAAAGCTGATGGGGGTAGCGCACCATCAAGGCCGGGGGCAAGCCTACCGCCAAAAACAATTCTTCGATGCGCTGACGGCGCTTTTGCTTATCCCCGTATTTATGGATGCGCAAAGGCTCCGCCACCAGTTCCTCCAAGGTCATACGAGGATTGAGGGAATCATAGGGATCCTGAAAGACCACCTGCATTTCCCGGCGAATCTCCATCAGCTCCCGGTAGTTTTTGCTGTAGATATCCTCCCCCTGATAATACACCGCGCCTGCGCTAGCCTGGATCAGGCGCAGGGCGATCTTGGACAAGGTGCTTTTGCCGCAGCCACTTTCCCCCACTAGGCCAAAGGTTTCGCCCCGGCGGATATCAAAGCTCACATGATCTACCGCAGTCAGCCGGGCACTTTTCAGCCCGCGGCTGCTGTTGACGGTAAATACCTTGCTCAAATTTTCCAAGCGGATAAAATAATCCGTCTCTTGCGGTATTACTTGTTGTTGTATGATGTCGGGCAAGCTAAGCACTCCCATCTTTCACAATATCTCTTTCATTTTCCCCCATGACAGTGTACCGTCACCGAGGATTTATGATCAAAACCGATTAATTTTCATCGCCGCTAACGCGGATTCTGGGATCAACCACACCGTAAATCACATCCGTGAGAATATTGATCATAATCATCAGCACTGCGATAAAAATGGTGGTTCCTTGAATCAACGGATAATCCCGGGCATTGATCGCGTCAATCAGCAGCTTGCCGATGCCGGGACGCACAAATACAGTTTCCAGAACAATGGCGCCCGCCACAGCGGTAGCCAGGCTGTAGCCGGCAATGGTAACAATAGGAATCAACGCATTGCCCAAAGCATGTTTGAATAAAACCACCTTTTCCGACAAGCCCTTGGCGCGGGCGGTGCGGATAAAATCCTCTCCCATGATTTCCAGCATGGAAGAACGGGTGGTACGGGTCAGCAGCGCGCACTCGCCCACCACCAGAGTCAACACCGGCCCCAGCAGGGATTGAAAATAAGTAACGTCGCCGCCAAAATTGCTGATTACCGGGATAATACCCAGCTTTAAGGCAAAAATGACCAAAATCCATAAGCCAATATAGAACGAAGGCAGCGACATCCCCAGTGTCGCCAAGGTAGTCAAGGCCAGATCCGGCCAGCGCCCTCGAAATACGGCGGCAAAAACGCCCAAAATCAGCGCCAGCAGCATGCTAATGCAGATGCCGTAAAAGGCCAGCTCCAAAGTGCGGGGCAACCGTTCCAGGATCACCTGGGTCACTGGCTTATACCAGGACAGGGACTGCCCCAAATCACCCTTGATAAAATTTTTAAAAGCAATACCAAACTGTACCGTCATCGGTTCGTTTAATCCGTTCCGTTCCCGATAGGCGTCGATCTGCTCCTGCGTAGCATTTTTGCCCATCATAATCTGGGCCGGATCGCCGGGGATCAGCCGCACCAGGAAAAACACCACGATAAAAACACCAATAACGGTAGGGATGGCAAAAAGCAAACGGGTAAGAATATATTTTTTCATGAAAGAGACTCCTTAAACATCCGTTTTGCCGTAGCCCCGGGGCAGCCGTAGCCGCCCCGGGGAAAAGCGTTCTTGCAAACTACTACGTAAAATGCTGCCGTCCCGGCGTTATTCCATGGCTACATTGTTGACATTTACCAAGCCTTCAAAGGTAACTTTATAGTTGGAAACATTGGATTTGGTAACATAAGCAAAGCTATGGGTGCTGATGGGATACAATACCTGCAAATCCATCATCC
>CAYOVS010000126.1:0-5568 GCA_964407445.1 uncultured Peptococcaceae bacterium | reverse complement strand
AAATTTTTTCAAATTTTCAGCCTTTTGTTTCTTATCAAATAATTCCCTCAATCTACCCCTGTTCTATCACCTATACATAACCCTTTGGCCAATTATGAATGATCTATCCCCCAAACAGAAAGCATAGTAGCTATTAGAGGAGGAAGACCTTTATGCGTATCGGAACCGTTGCAGAAAAATACCAAGTCAGTATTGCAACCATTCGTTATTACATCAACCTAGGATTGCTGGTGCCCCTTTTAAAAGGCAAGCAATATGATTTTGATCAACAGAGCATTGAGGAATTGGAGTTGATTTTGCAGTTAAAGGCTTTGTATTTTTCCATAAACGATATTCAAACCATTGTAACGCTAAAAAGGATCAGCAATTTTAAAGATTGCCGGGATCGCGAAGCTCTTTTTGAACATATGCTGCAACATCGCAATCGTTTATCGGAAATTCACCAGCAAACACAAAGCATTCTCGATAATCTCAACCAGGAACTCCACAAAATCGAACAACATTTACCGGAGTTTGGCCTCAGCAAATCAACTTGTTCCGGCATTCCTTTTGCGTTTATCCCCTATCTCTGCTGCCCCAAATGCGGCTCCTCCTTAAAACTGGAAAATGCGACAATGGAAAACCAGCAGATCATCAGCGGCAAGTTCTACTGCGATTGCGGCTATCACATGCCCATCAAAAACGGCATCCTGATCACCCCGCTAAAATCTTCAGCACCGGGCGATATCGCCGACCTGGAACGCAAATACTACAATTGCCTGCTGCCATCGCTTATGACCTTATTTAAAAAATCCTACACCTGGCTTTCTAACCAACTGGAAACGCTGTCTAAGGGAAATAAACTGATTATGGAAACGCATATTAACAGTTATTTTTTCTTGTTCACCAATTTTGAAGCACTTTCGCCGGATAACCTATACATTTTAGTAGACAACCACCCTGAGATTTTGCAAATGTATAAAGAAATCATCGAAAATATGGGGCTGAAACTAAACATTCTCTATTTGGCTTGTAACACACTGGAATATCCGCTGCGAAAGCATTGCGTAGATGTGTATATTGATTTCTATGCAACCAACGAATATGCCACCTTTGACAAAGGGTGGTTGTACAGCTTATCAAAACGATACTTTAACAAAAATCATGATTATTTAGGCACTTATTTTTATTTTCCTCAAAACAGCTCTTCTCGCGGACTACTTTTACAAAAATATCCTTTAGGAGATCAAGAAAATTTCAATAAGCAATCTTTTTTAAGCAATATCCATAAAGAAAACCTGCAATCATGCAGCCAAATAGAAATTGGCAGCGTTGGTGACAGCGGTGGCAGCATGTCCTTTCATGTTCCGCCAGAAAGATTATCCATCTATTCTTTTCATTACAAAAATCCAAAATAAAATAAGGGCGTATCGCAAAAGGAAACCAACTCCATTTTGCGATACGCCCTTATTTTATTCTTTATCCCAATCAACAAAAAATCATATTCCCCGCAGCCGCTTTAGCCAAACAGCAGGCACAGCCCGGCAATCGCCACGGTGAGCACCAGCGCAATGACTATCGTTTGTTTGAGCAGTTCATTTTCTGCGCCGGTGGCGTCGATGGTGGCGGCGGCACTTTGCAGCTTGGCAGGGGAAATGATGCTGGCGATCCCGGCGGCCACGCCGGTGGCGGCAGTAATAGACAGGGCGTTCATCCCCAGTTTTTCGGCAGTAAGGATATTATATTTGGCAAACATGGCCAAGGCCGAAGCCTCCGAGGAGGTAATAAACCCGGCAAACAGACCCAAGGGTGCGGCGATCAGCGAATACAGGGAGCCAAAGGCTCGTGCGGAGCCTTCCGCCAGCACGCCCAGCATGTTTTGCAGTTGATCGGGCAAAAACCAGTTGCCATCCGCGCCGATCTGATAGCCGCTGTACGTCATCACATACCCTAGGCAGAAAAAGACAAAAGCGGAAACAAAGGGCTTGATCCCCCGTTTGCGCCAAATTTTCCCCACCTGCAACAGCAGTTTTTTGTCAGGCTTGAGAATGGGGATGGACAAGGCGGTGGACATGACGATCCAAAAATAGGCGTTCCACAAAATCCGCAGATTCACATTGGAGCCGGGGATAAAGCTGACCGGCATGGCCAGGGTGACCCGCAAAAATTGATCCACCGGCTTGACAAAAGCCACGATCACCAGGCAAAACAGCATAATCAGCCACGGAGAAAGGGCTTTGGCCAGCGACATCTTTTGGGTGATCTCCTTTTCCTCCGCAGTGAGCACCGCGCTATCGATAATGGATGAGCCGGTCAGCTTCAGGTAAGCCAGCAGCACCAAAATGGCAGCCGCTCCGGAAAGCACGCCGGTGAGGATAATCGCCGAATTGAGGGCGCTGACATAGGCAATGGCATAGGCAATGCCGCCGGAAACCACACCGGTGAGCAAAGCCACCAGCCAATTGCGACCCAGCATCTTCCAGCCGCCCACCACATAAAGGACGGTGCAGCAAAGCAACACCGACATGACCGGCATATACAAAGCAAACACCTGCGCGGCCTCTACCAAAGTCACCCCGGTCAAATCGCAATAGGTGACCATCGGCGCGGCCAGCATGGCGTATGTACAAAAAGCGTCAAAACCCAGCACCGGCAAAAGAATGCTCATCCGGTTATCATAGCCCATGCCCTTCAGCACCGGGGGCAGCACCGAAGGCGGCGCGCAGCCCATAGAAACCAGCGCTGTACCGGCTCCCACGTTGATAATCATCGTCTGCACCCCCTGATTGCCGGGGGCCAGGGTTTTAAGAAACACGGCGATCCGCTTGAGACAGCCGGTTTTTTCCATATAGGTAACCTGCAAAATTGCCAGCAGCGTCATCATGGAAATGGGCAGGGAAACCAAAACTCCCTGGGCACTGGCGCACAAAAGCACCTGGACGGGGGTGGCAAAAAAGACGGCTGCCAGCACCGCGGCCACAGCCCAGCCAATCAGCGCGCCGCTATGGGTGGCCATTTTGCGCACGGCCAGCAAATACAGCACCACCGCAATGGGCAGCAGGGTCATGGCAATCGAAAATAGCAACATAACAAATCTCCGTTTCTATCGCCAGCCCATTGGAACGACGCCAAAGGGCAGCGTTGCGTTAGCCGTCAGCGGTGCGCACTTTTCGTTTGCTCCACGCTGGCCTTCGCTACGCCTTGTCTGGCTTGTTTCGGAACGTGCCGGTGATTTGCTGATTTTTAGAAAATCTATCGCAAGCTTCCGTTGCGGGTATCGCTATTATACTGCCTATTGCCTTCTTTAACAATGGGAGGAAACACAAGTTTCGCCGATTTCCGCCTTTTTGCACCCCTCCGGAGCCAGCCGACAAAAACAGCGCCGCCTGCCACCGATACCACAACAGAACACGCCTAAGCCAAAAGCTCCGCCAAGGCCGTCAAGGTCTGCTCGATTTCCTCTGCTGTGGTAAAATGGCTCAGCGAAAAGCGTACCGTTCCCTGGGGGAAGGTGCCAAAGCAGCGATGAGCGGATGGCGCGCAATGGATGCCACAGCGGGTCATAATTCCATAGCGCTGATCCAGCAAAAAAGAAATCTCCGCATTATCCCGGTGTAAAAAATCCAGACTCAAAACCGCCGTGCTGCAAGCCGCATCACCGGTGCCGATGATCCGTACCCCGGGCAAGCTTTGGCACCCCTGATACAGGCGCTGCCACAAGGCCATCTCCCCGGCGCGCACCGTCTCCACGCCCACCTGCTCCAGATAGCACAGCGCCGCATGCAGACCATAGATCCCCGGCAGATTGGGAGTGCCCGGCTCAAATTTATCCGGCAACAAATCCGGGTATTCCTCGCTGTCGGACAGGCTGCCCGTACCGCCGGAAAGCAGCGGCGGCAGTTGCTCCGCCAATTGACTGTCGATCACAAAGCCGCCGATCCCCTGAGGTCCCAGCAGCCCCTTATGCCCGGTAAAGGCCAGTGCGGAAATATTGGCCGCTTCCATATCAATCGGCAGCCCGCCTGCCGTCTGCGCCGCATCCACCACCAAAGGCAGGCCGCGCCTGCGGCAGATTTCTCCCACCTCCGCCACCGGCAGAATCGTGCCTGAAACATTGGAAGCATGGGTCAGCACCACCGCCTTGGTATCCCGTCGCAGCAAAGGCCGAATGGCCTCCAGCTGCAACACGCCCCGGCTGTCGCAGGGGATCCTATCAAAGGAAGCGCCCCGCTCATGCACCATTTGGGTCAGCGGACGCATCACCGCGTTATGCTCCACCCCACTCACCAGCAGATGTCCCCCCTCCGCCAGCAAGCCTTTAATCAAATAATTCAGGGAGGCGGTGATATTGGCAGTGAAAATCACATTTTGCGCCGCCGGAAAATGAAACAGCTTGGCCAGCTTTTCTCTGGTTTCTAGCACAGAAAAAGCCGCGCCGTAGGCTCTGGCATAGCCGCCCCGGTTCACATTGCAGCCAATATTTTCCAGATAGTCGCACATGGCCGCTGCCACCCCGGGCGCCTTGGGAAAAGAGGTGGCGCCGTTATCCAAATAGATTGCCATAAAGTCACCAGCTTTTCAATAATATTCCGTGTCCGTTCCGCAAACCATCAATCCGTTAGAGTTCCTCGGCCAGCCCCAGGATGGCAATCCCCACCAGCACCATTAAAATGATGCCATACTGGCGGCGGGAGAGCTTCTCCTTGAGAAAAAGCCGGGAGAAGAGCACCGAAAAGATACTATAAGAGGAAATCATCGGCGCGGCTACAATGGCGTTGTCGGCAATGGCAAACACATAAAAGAACTGGCCGATGGTTTCGCAAACAGCGGCCAGCCCCCGCAGCTTTTCCTTGCGGGGGAAATAGGGTTGTTTGCGCACCCGGGTCAGATAGAGATAGGCAAAGATCGCGCAAAGCAAATAGGTAAATTCGTAAGAAAGATTGGCCTCTGCCTCGGAAAAAATCGCCCACTGATCCAAAACCAGCGCGTCGGCAAAGGTGCCCAGGCCATCGATAAAGCAATAGATGATCGGCAGGGTGATCGCCAAAAGGCTCACCCGATATTTGCTTTCAGCCACCTGGTCGGCGGGACGGATATAATCCTCACACTGTTTATCATAAATGGCAAGCATCACAATACCGCCGCAAATCAACGCTACCGCCAGCAATTGCAGGCCACTCATGGATTGTCCCAAAATCAAAAAGCAAAGCAAAGAAGCTACCGCCCCGGAAGAATTGCAGATCGGAGAGGAAATGGAAAGGGCGATATAGCGCAGCCCCGCATAGCCGATGACCATTGCCAGAATATACAGAAACGATACCGGAAAATATTTGAGAATATTGATGGGATTATAGGAAACCCCGGTAAACAAAATATAACCGATGGCGTGCAGCCCCATCACGGTACCCACAGCGATAATCAACCGCCAATGACTGTACCGATCCATGGGATCCGTACCCATTTTGGAAAAAAGATCCGATCCGCCCCAAGCCAACGTGCAAATCAAAGCCCAAAAGAACCACATAGAAAGATTACCTCACCAATTCTGCCAATTTTTGATATGCTTCCGCGCAATCCTCCTCGCCAAAT
>CAYOVS010000125.1:0-5597 GCA_964407445.1 uncultured Peptococcaceae bacterium | reverse complement strand
CTTGACGGTAGAGCCGCTGCCGGGATTTTCCTGATGGCCGGTCATACCGGTGATCCGGTTATCCAAAATCACATTGACGGTGGAGCTTTGGTTATAGGCCACATTGATCAGGGAGTTGATCCCGGTATGGAAAAAGGTGGAATCCCCCAGCACAGAAACGACCTTGTACGGGCTTTTCGCCTGCTGGAAGATTTTTTGCGCGCCGTGTCCCATGCTGATGCTGGCGCCCATACAAATGGTGGTGTCAATCGCGCCGAAAGGCTTGGCGGAGCCCAGCGCGTAACAGCCAATATCGCCGCAGACCATCACGTTTTTACGGCGGCCGATCTCATAGAAGAACCCCCGATGGGGGCAGCCTGCGCAAAGCGTAGGCGGACGGCCAACCACCTTGGAGGGATCATAGTCGATCACCGGCAGCGCTTTGCCAAAGACAGCTTTGCGGATCACCTCCGGCGTCATTTCGCCGGTATAGGGGAACAGCTCTTTGCCGATGGGCGCAAAGCCCAAACAACGCACCGCATCCTCCAGATAGGGATCGTTTTCTTCGATGATATAGATTTTATCCACCTTGCGGCAGAAGCTCTTGAGCAACTGCTCCGGCAGTGGATTGGTCATGCCCAGCTTCAGATAAGATACGCTGTCGCCGAACACCTCCTGGGCATAAAAATAGCAATCGCCAGAGGTGATCACGCCGATTTTGGTATCGTGGTATACCGCAAAATTCAGCGGGGAGCTTTCGCTCAACTTAGCCAGCTTTTGCAGGCGTTCTTCCACCTTGACCCGCAGTTGCCGAGAAACGGCAGGGACGCAAACGTATTTGCCCATCTGCCGCGCATACTCCCGCACCGGGACTTCCGTTCTTTCGCCCAGCTCTACCAGGGATTTGGCATGGCAAACCCGGGTGGTCAGCCGCAGCAGCACCGGGGTATCATACTCCTCGGAGAGGGCAAAAGCCAGCTTGGTCATATCCAGACATTCCTGGCTATCCGCAGGCTCCAGCATCAGCAGCTTGGCGGCTTTGGCATAGTTGCGGTTATCCTGCTCATTTTGGGAAGAATACAAGGCCGGCTCATCGGCGGTGATAATCACCGCGCCGCCGTTCACGCCGGTATAGGCAAAGGTAAACAGCGGGTCTGCCGCCACATTTAAGCCCACGTGCTTCATCGAAGCAATACTGCGTCCTCCCGCAATGGAAGCGCCCATCACCCCTTCTAAAGCAACTTTTTCATTGGGCGACCATTCCGCATATACTTCGGGATATTGGGCCAGATTTTCCAGAATTTCGGTACTGGGCGTACCGGGATAAGCGGCGGCATAATGTACTCCCGCCTCGTAAGCGCCTCTGGCAATGGCTTCATCGCCGGTCAACAGCTTTTTCATGCAATACCCTCCATTCGACTGGATACACCAATCCTCTTTCAAATAATATAAAACAAGCTATTTATCTTACTATTATACCCCAATGCGTTATCCGCCGCAAGACACAAAAGGGCAGTCTATGCCGTTGTTTTCTCTGCCATCGCCACAAAACGTTTACCGGCGCTGCGATTCAGCAGCAGCAATACCGCCGCGATGCCCAGCATCAAAAGGGCGGCGCTCAGAAACCGGGCTTGCTGCCCCCCATCCCCCAGCAGCAAAGACAGGGGATTGATCAGCAAAGTGGAAACGAACATGCCCACCCCGCCTGCCGCAGCGGTAACAGCGATCAGCATATTTTGCCGGGCGCCGGAGGTAATGATAGATACCAGATAATAGCAGGTAGGGGTGGCCGCAGACTGGCAAAAACCGGCAGCGATACCAGCTATGGCAATGGTCAGCAAGCCGGGAAAGGCGGAAGCCAGATAAAATGCCGCCGCACCCAAAATGGCAGCAAAAGGAATCAGATTAATCCCCACCTTGCGAAATAAGGATCCGTAGCAAACGCCAATAGTCCCCCCTGCCACCAAATACAGGGTGTTCAGCATCCCTCCGGTAGTGGCCGTGCCCAAAGCAAAATCCCGCAGATACAGGGAAACATTGGTTGAATATACATGCAGCGCCGCCCCCATCAGCAGCAGCACCAGCGGCGGATACAAAGCCAAAGCAGGCAGCTTGCCGCAAGCAGCGTCAGCCGCTGCCAACTTGGCTGCAACCGCCGGTTCTTTGTTGCTATCCGGCAAATATTTGCAGGTGAGCAGCACCACCGGCAAAAAGAGCAAAACGATCAGATAGGCATAATTCCAGCCGATCCCCGCCAATAAACCGGAAAAGAAAACGATCAAAATGCCGCCCCCATTGACCATGGCGCATTGCATTCCCAATATAGCGCTTCTCTGCCTGCCGTGAAAATATTTGCTGATTAAAATAGGCGTCATTGTATTGATGACGCCCAGCCCACCGCCTAAAGCCGCCGAACCCAGCAGCAGCAAAAACAGGGATTGTTTACCGGCAAAAAACGAAAGCAGCCCCGCGCCAATCATCAGCAATAACGCAAAAAGGATAAATCGCTTTTGTTCTATTTTTTTAGAGAGCGGCCCGGCGATAAAACCACACAAGGTGCAAAACAAAGCGGTCAGTGTCAAGGTCAACTGCACCGTCTGGGAGCTGGCAGTTGGATATTGGGTCGCAATATCCGCCAAAATCGGCGAGGGGATCACCTGACTCATCAGCACAGCCGATAAAGCCAGCACTACCATTTTCATGGGGGAACGGGAATCCTTCATCAAAATTACGGCTCCTTCACTACCCTAACATGCAGGGAAATTTTCGTCATCTTCCTCTTTTATTATATAACAAACTATTCCCTATCTTCCGATAATCTCCTGTGTTCCAACATGAAAAATGCCAGAAGCAGCCATAATCTGCCCTTTTCCCGTAGATGCAGCGTCACCTGCATGATACAATGCTCTATAGAAAGATCATTTTGAGAGGATAAAAGAGGTGGAACAATTGCATTACGACGATGCGGCATTAAGACGTTTGTGGATCGCCCAAACCGTGGATACCGACTATTGTCACCAGAAAATCAGCGCCGCAGACCGGGCGGCAGGCGCGATTATGGGCATGTTGATCGGGGATGCTTTGGGGCAAGGCTGCTTATGGTATTA
Organism: uncultured Peptococcaceae bacterium; assembly: GCA_964407445.1. Lineage (GTDB taxonomy): Bacteria > Bacillota > Dehalobacteriia > UBA4068 > UBA4068 > JAILCQ01. The sequence goes on along the minus strand of CAYOVS010000125.1, from coordinate 2,511 downwards.
TCGGTTTGAGCAGCTCTGGGCGGATTACGGCTATTGGATCGACGGCTACCGAGACCCCAAATCCACGGATACCGGCGTGGATTTTGACGCCATTGCCAATTACCGCTACCGCAAAGGGGTTCGCGCCGGCTACAGCTCCCAATCCGGGCAATTGGCACAAATTCTCCTGGAAACGGTAGTAGCCGGGGACGGAAGCGGGCAACCGGCCTATCTTCCTGCACGGTATTATCAGGCTGTAAACGATTTCTTTGCCCGAGAGCTACTGCCAGACCTAAACGCCACCTTGGCCGCCCAGCCAAAAAGCGACTATATGCGCAAATCCTACGAGGAAAACAATCTGGGCCGCAAGGACGGCATTCAATGCTTTGCCGGAAGATACTCCGACGAGGTGGTTCGCGACGCCTTCGACGCCTGGTACAATCATGGCGCGATGGACGGCAAATGGTGGGAAAAGGGCGGCAGCCCCACTTCTACCAGCGACGCCGCCCAATGGGGCGTGATCCTGGCCGCCCTATATGACGATCCGCACCAATTGTTTGAGGCGGCATATGCGTTTTGCCATAGCTGGTTTGCCATCGAGGGCTTTGTCTCCACCGCTATCGTTTATATTATGACAGTGCAGGCCATCATCAAAAATCTGCCGATCGACCAAATCGGTGATTATTTATTAGACACCTTTAACGATTTAGGCGTACTGGATAAAAAAATTTGCAGCTACGACGACGCCTTTGGCTGCACCTTTCAGCTATACCGCACCCTTTCCAAGCCCCAGCTGTTCACCCTGGCGGACGATCGCTTTATCTCCAAGGTATACGGCATGGATTGCCACATCATCCATCTGATGCCTGCCGCTACCTATCTGGCCTACAAATACGCCACCGATTTTGAGCAAGGTTTGCTCTATGCCGTCAACAGCGGCGGCAATAACATGGCGCGCTCCGCCCTAACCGGCGGTCTGCTGGGAGCGATGAACGGACTCTCCGCGATCCCACCCCGGCTGATCGAAGGCTTGGCCAATTTCCCGGCGGAAATTCCCGCCCCCTATCAAAGCCAGGGAACCTATCTAACAGAGTTGGCCCGCGCCTTAGCCAAAGATGCAGGCCGCCGGGAACACGCCGGTAAAATAGCTGGAAAGGAGCAAGCCAAATGAGATTATCCGGCCAGGAACTGGAAAAACTGTGGCAGCAACAAACGGTAACGCCTGCTTATCCGCCGGACATTGCCACCGGCGACAGAATCACCGGGGCAATTTTGGGCGTATTGATTGGCGACGCCCTGGGGCTGGGCAGATTATGGTATTATGAATACGACGAGCTGTGGGATTACGGCGGCGGCTGGCAAACCGACTATTGCGACCCCAAAAACCGGGACGACGGCTGCGTGTTTGACAACGTGGCGATCTATTGCCATCAACAGGGACTGCGGGCTGGCTTCAACTCGCAAACCGGACAATTGGTGCAGATGCTGCTGGAGCAAATTGCCTTGGCCAAGGAGCCCGGCTGGGACAGCCAAGCCTATATCGGGCTGGTCAACGACTTTTTCCGCAAAGAGCTGCTGCCCTCTTTGGACAATCCCTATTGCTACAGCAGTGTAAATGAACATTTTCTCAAAAAAATGTCCGATGAGCACCTGGGGCGGCCAGGCGGCCTCCAATCCTTCTCCGGCCGCTACTCCGGGGAGATGGTACGTCACGCCTTCGACCGCTGGTACCATAACGGCAAGCAGGACGGCGTCTGGTGGCAAAACCGCCTTCAACCGGAGCTAAACCCTGGCACAGACGTTGCTCTGCTGGGCGTAGTGCTGGCCGGGTTGTATCGCGACCCGCAGCAATTGTTTCGCGAGGCCTGCCGCCTATGCAGTTTTTGGCTGGACGACAAAGCCTTTGCCTCCCGCAACATCATTTACATCATGACCGTGCAGGCCATCCTCAACGGCGTGCCTTTGCAGGAGCTATGCGATTATCTGATCGACCTGTTCACCCCCATGGGCGAGATCGGCAAAACCCTGGCCAGCTACGACGATGTGGGCGCGATCGCTCACACCCTGCGGCTGATCGAAAAACCACAGCTTTTAACCATGGACGACCGGTTTATGCCGATGCTTTTGGGCATGGATTGCCATCTCTATCACCTGCTGCCCGGCGCTTATTATTATGCCTGCAAGTATTGCACTGCGCCGGAGCTGGGGCTACTCTATGCCGCCAATAGCGGCGGCAACAATATGGCGCGGGGGGCGCTGACCGGCGGCCTGCTGGGCGCGATGAACGGCATTGCCGCGTTTCCCACCAGATGGCTGCAAGGGCTGGACAATTTCGCAGGGGATATCCCCGCCGCATATGCCACGCAAAGCGCCTATCTGCTGGATTTGGCCAATAAACTCAAAGCAAAAAGCAAATAGCGCTTTTTCGGCTGCAAAAAAAATTTCTCAACGAATCTGCAAATTAAAAAAACAGCTTTCCCCGCCACAGAAACACAGCGGGGGGAAGCTGTTTTTTTAATTTTTTATCTTTTC
>CAYOVS010000124.1:0-5619 GCA_964407445.1 uncultured Peptococcaceae bacterium | reverse complement strand
CATAGCCGCAAGCGGCTATGCCTCCGTTGCTACGCAACAGTCGGGTATAAAATAGACGCTCAGTCTCGAAATCATAGATTTCGGCCTGTGCAGCTATTATACCATAAAATTCGGGTGCTGCCAAATAAAATCCGTCTGCAAATTGGCAAAAGAAAGGGCTTTTTTAGGCAAGGCAGATGCGCAAAATGGCTGTTTCCAGGCTATCCTTTAAATTTCCTTGTCCGGTCTTTTGGGCAATATCTGCCGCTAGCAGCAATTCCAAAGCGCGAAACAGCTGGCGGCGGCTGTAGCGGCGGGCGGCGGCGGCGCATTTTTCCGCCACAAAGGGGTGGATGCCCAAGGTCTTGGCGGCGGATTTCACGGTTTCCCGCCGCTCCAGCAGATCCTGCATGGCCAGAATATTGCGGTATTGATTGCCCAGCATGGCCAAAAGCATCTGCTCCGCTTCCCCGGCGGCCAGTAGCTCCCGGTAGATGCGGCAGGCTTGCGCCGCCTGACGGGAGGCGGCTGCGTCGGTTAGCTCAAACACCCCGGCCAGGGCGGTGCGGCTGACGGTTTCTCTGACCATGGCCAGGGTGATACGAGGCTCCCCCGCCGCGTATAGCAGCAGCTTGTCCGCCTCCTGCTTGAGCGGGTAGAGACCGCCGCTGCAATTGACGCAAACATATTCCAGCGCGGCTCGGTCGGCGGCTTTGCCCTGCTTTTTCAGATAGGCAGAAAGCCAATGCTCCCGTTCCCCCGCCTTCAGCAGTGCAAATTCCACCACCCGGCCGGTTTTGGCAATACTTTGCAGCAGCTTGCGCCGTTTATCCGGCGCACTGCTCATGGTCAGCACCAGAACCGTGCCCTCGTTGGGGGCGGCGGCATAGGCAGCCAGTTGCTCCAGCTCTTTGCTGTCGCCAGCGCCGTTTTTTTTGCTCATCCAGGGGATATCCTTGACAATGATCAACCGTTTGCCGCCAAAAAAACTGCTGTCCTGAGCGGAATCCAGCACCTGTCCTACGGTTACTTCGTCTCCGCGAAAAATCTCCCGGTTCCAGTTATCCTCCCCCGGGGCTACCAGCGCAATCAGTTGTTCCAAAGCCTGATCCAGCAGCAGCCGTTCTTCGCCGTAAAACAAATATACCGGGCAGGTCAAGCCCATTTCCAAGCTGTGCAGCAGTGTTTTCATTGCAAATTTCCTTTTCTATGCGGTTTCTTCTTGCGCGGGTTCGGTTTCCCTGTGGTCAAAGGCCTGTTTGGGGGTAAGCAGCAGCACGCTCATGCCCAAAATAAACAGGATGGTCAGGCTGATGATCCCAAAGGAGCTGCGGCCGCTGGCAGCGGCGGCAAAAGAATACAGCAGGGGGCCGATCACGGTGGCAAATTTGCCGAAAATATCAAAAAATCCAAAAAATTCGTTGCTGCGCTCCGGCGGGATCATCCGGCCAAACTGGGAGCGGGACAAGGCCTGCATCCCCCCTTGGGAGGTGCCTACCAGCACTGCCAGAACCCAGAACAGGATATGAGCGCGGGACAAAGCGGGCAAATAGACCGCGTCATAGGCGGTTTGCCCGGCGGAAAGCAAAGCGGCGTCTGCCGCAGCGGAGGCGTTTTCCAGCGAAAAGCCCATATAAAAGCCTAGCAGGCAGATGAGCAGATAAATGCCGCAGCCGGAAAGCAGAGTGGGGCGCACGCCGATTTTATCCGCCAGCTTGGCGTAGCCGATGGAGCAGGGGATGGCCACCAGCTGGGTGACGATCAGCGAAAGCAGCATGGTGAGGGTATCCAGACCGATGGTGGAGCCGTAGGAGGTGGCCATGTGGATCACGGTGCCCACGCCGTCAATATAGCAAAAATAGGCGATCAGATATAGCAGCACCGGCTTGTTGTGGGCAATCTCCCGGGCAGTTTTGGCCAAATTGGCAAAAGAGGCGCGCAAAACGCCGTTTTTTGGCTTGGGAATATAATACGTTTGCTTGCAGTTGCGTAAGATCGGCAGAGAAAACACTGCCCACCACAGGGAGGTGATCACCACCGCCAGCTTGACGGCGCTTGCAGTAGAAATCCCCGCGCCGGATTGACCGGCAGTTTGGGAAAGCAGCACCAGCACCACCAAGGGCGCCAGCCCGCTGCTGACATAGCCTAGGGCGTAGCCCTTGGCCGAGACCATATGAATCCGCTCCGGGGTGGTGATGTCGGTGAGCAGCCCATCATAAAACAAATTGGCCAAGGCAAAGCCGATATAAGAAACGATATAGCCCAGCAGCATTCCTTGCCAGCTATCAAAAACCGCCATGGTTAGGGTAAACAAACAACCTACAATGATGCAGGTGGCCAGCAGCTTTTTTTTCATTCCGCGAAAATCTGCCAAAGAACCCAGCAGCGGGGCCAGCACCGCCACCACCAAGGTGGCAACCGAGGTGCCGTAGCCCCAAATCACATCACCGGCGCTGCCGGTGGCGGCAGAGGCCGTCTGGGCAAAATAGATGGGGAAAATTGTGGCCATGACCACGGTTGCATACACCGAATTGGCCCAGTCGTACATCGTCCAGCTTCGTTCGGCTCGGGTTAGCTTATGTTGTTTTGTCATTAATGGGAAGGTCCTTCCGGTTGTTGTCAGGCTGTCCATCCACTGCGTCAAGCTTGGTTGTCGCAAGGCAGGCGTGGGTTCTGTAGTATCAGTACGCCCCGGTCTTGCTTCGCCTTGTCTGGCTTGTTTCTGCGCAGCCTGCGTCGATCTATGTTGCAGGGGGTGCTACAGATTGCTTTTGGCGATGCTCATCATCAGCTTGATCCGATTTAGCTGATTGACCTGACTTGCCCCGGGGTCGTAATCCACGGCCACGATATTGGCGTTGGGATATTTTTCCCGGATGCCCCGGATCACCCCTTTGCCCACCACATGATTGGGCAGACAGGCAAAGGGCTGCATACAGACGATATTGTTCACGCCCTGATTGATTAGCTCGATCATCTCGCCGGAAAGGAACCAGCCCTCGCCGCACATATTGCCCAGCGAGACCACCTCTTGGGCGCTGGTGGCTACCTTGAAAATGTCGTGGGTTTGGCCATAGCCGCACCTTTCGATCTGCTTTCTGGCCGGGTGGCGCAGCAGCTCCAGCAGCTTTACCTCCAGCCAGCCCCCAATGGCGGCCAGACGGGTGCCTGCCAGCATTTTATAGCGGGTGATCTGGCCGAAAATGCAGTATTCCAAAAAGCCGATCAAATCGGGAACGATGGCCTCTCCTCCTTCGGCTTCGATTTGTTCCACCACATGGTTGTTGGCGTCGGGGTGATATTTGACCAAAATCTCGCCAACCAGCCCCACCTTGGGCTTTTGCTCCCCGGTTTGGGGGATGGCGGCAAATTCCCGCACCATTTTTTTGATCGAGGCGGCATAGCGCCACAGATAGGGATGAGCCAGCTCCCGGCTGAATCGTTCTGTCCACTGGCTGGCCAAAGCGTTGGCCGCGCCCTTGATCTTTTCGTAGGGGCGCACCTTGTATAGCATGTGCATCAGCGCGTCGCCGTAGCCCACCGCCAGCAGCCCCCGGGTCAGCAGGGGCAAGGTCAGCTTAAAGCCGGGATTGCTTTCCAGCCCGGAGGCGGAAAGAGAGATTACCGGGATATAGTCCAGCTTCAGCTCCTTGAGCGCCAGCCGCAGCAGACCGATATAGTTGGTGGCCCGGCAGCCGCCGCCGGTTTGGGTGATCATCACCGAGGTGTTTTGCAAGTCGTATTCCCCGGAGAGCAGCGCCGTTAAAAGCTGCCCCACCACGATTACCGCCGGATAGCAGGCGTCGTTGTTCACATAGCGCAAGCCCATGTCGATCACCTGCTGATCCGCACGGTTGAGGATTACCAGATGGTAGCCGCTGTAGCGAAAGGCCGCTTCTACCAGATTGAAATGGAGCGGCGACATTTGCGGCGCCAAAATGGTATGCTTGCGCCGCATTTCTTTGGTAAATTTGGGGATATGGGAGCCGATCAGCTTGCGAGCCAGCTCCGCCACATTGCGCTTTTTGCCCTGGGCTTCCCGCTCCCGGATGGCGGCGATCAGCGAGCGGATGCGGATGCGCGCCGCCCCCAGATTGTTCACCTCGTCTATTTTCAGCAGGGTGTATAAGCCCCCCGCTGATTGCAAAATCTCGTCTACCTGGTCGATGGTGATGGCGTCCAGACCGCAGCCAAAGCTGTTTAGCTGCACCAGCTCCAGGGCGTCCTCCCGGCAGACCACATCCGCCGCCTGATAGAGCCGGGTGTGATACGTCCACTGGTCTACCACATGTAGCGGTCGGGGCAGTCTGCCCAAATGCGCCACGCTGTCCTCCGTCAGCACCGCAAAGCCGTAGCCTGCAATCAGCTCCGGCAGGCCGTGGTTCACCTCCGGATCCACATGATAGGGGCGGCCTGCCAGCACGATCCCCCGGCCGCCTTCCCGGCGCAATCTGGACAAGATTTCTTCTCCTTTGTGGCGAATATCCTGCTTAAAGGCAATATCCTCCAAAATGGCCTTGTTCACCGCCCGGTCGATCTCGCTGTGGCTAACGGAAAAATCGGCCAGCTCCTCCCGGAGCCGCTCCCGCAGCCGTTCCTTGTCGTCGTAGGGCAGAAAGGGAGAAAGATAGCGCACGCCGGGCGCTTTCAGCCCCGGCACATTGTTGCGGATCACCTCTGGGTAAGCGCCGACGATGGGGCAGTTATAGTGGTTGTTGCCCCCCAGCCCTTCGTCCTCCTCATAGGGCAGGCAGGGGTAAAAGATGGTTTTGATCCCCTGCTCCAGCAGCGCCTGAATATGGCCGTGAGCCAGCCGGGCGGGGTAGCACACCGATTCCGAGGGCATGCTTTCGATGCCGGAATCAAACAAAGCCCGGCTGGAACGGGGGGAAAGAACCACCCGAAAGCCCAGCTCCGTAAAGAAGGTGAACCAGAAGGGATAATTTTCGTACATATTCAATACCCGGGGGATGCCGATCTCGCCACGGGGGGCTTGTTCCGGGGGCAGAGGGGTATAATCAAATAAGCGCTGGTATTTGTAGGCATAAAGATTCTCGCCCCTTGGGATATCGCTGTGCAATGCCGCTCCCCGCTCGCAGCGGTTGTTGGAAACATGACGGCTGCCGTCTGCAAAGCGGCTGATGGTCAGCAGGCAATTGTTGCCGCAGCGGCCGCAGCGGGAGGTGGTTTTCTCCACAGTGAAATTGTCCAGCTGCTCCCACCCCAGCAGGGTAGAGAGGCCGTTCTTCCAGCCATCCCGCGCCAGCAGCGCCGCGCCGTAAGCGCCGGTGAGCCCGGCTTGCGTCGGGCGTACCGCCGTCACGCCGGTGATCAGCTCAAAAGCCCGCAGCACCGCTTCGTTTAAAAAGGTGCCCCCCTGAACGATGATCTTTTGACCCAGCTCCGCCGCGTCATGAAGCTTGATCACCTTGAACAGGGCATTTTTGATCACCGAGTAGCTCAGCCCGGCGGAAATATCGCCAACCCCGGCTCCCTGCTTTTGCGCCTGCTTCACCCGGGAATTCATAAACACGGTGCAGCGGGAGCCCAGATCCACCGGCTGCTGCGCGGTGAGTGCCGCCTGGCCAAACTGGGCGGCGGTCATCCCCAGCGCCTTGGCAAAGGTTTCGATAAAGGAGC
>CAYOVS010000123.1:4809-5625 GCA_964407445.1 uncultured Peptococcaceae bacterium | reverse complement strand
GGCAGATACGTCTGTTCGGTATCGTCTTTCTGGTGGTCTGCATGGCAATCACGGGTGATTGGCGTAGCGGCGCTGAACAGCTATTTGCGGGAATATCTGGCGGAGGACCAGCTGCTGCGGGAGCTGGCGGTGGAAGGTGAGATTGCGGGCTTTAAAGCCCACAGCTCCGGCCATATTTATTTCAGCCTGCGGGAGCGGGACGCCGCCATCAAAACGGTGATGTTTCGCAGCTATGCCGCCCATCTGGATTTTTTGCCTGCCGATGGCATGAAGGTTGTGGTGATCGGCGGCGTTTCCTTGTTTGAACGGGACGGCGCCTGCCAGCTTTATGCCCGGCTGTTGTTGCCAGCGGGCGCAGGCGCGCTGAACCGGGCCAAGGAAAAGTTGCAGCAGCTTTTGGAGGCGGAGGGTTTGTTTGCCCCGGAGCGCAAAAAGCCGATCCCGCCTTTTGCCGAAAATATCGGCGTGATCACCTCGGCGGAGGGTGCTGCCTGGGCGGACATCCAAAAGGTGGCCTACGCCCGCTTTCCCGGTGTGCGGCTGACGTTGTATCCCGCTGCGGTGCAGGGGGTGAGCGCACCCTTGGAGCTGGCTGCCGCAATCGCCAAAGCCGATCGGGGCGGCCATGCCCTGTTGCTTTGCGGCCGGGGCGGCGGTGCTACCGAGGATTTGGCTGCTTTTGACAGTGAGCAGGTGGTGCGCGCTATCGCCGCCGCCAAAACGCCGCTGATTTCCGCCGTGGGGCACGAGGTGGATATTACCTTGGCGGATCTGGCTGCCGATTTGCGGGCGGCCACCCCCAGTCAAGGCGCGGAG
>CAYOVS010000123.1:0-4799 GCA_964407445.1 uncultured Peptococcaceae bacterium | reverse complement strand
CTTCCGGGAGCGCTTGCGCGGTGCAGAGGATCGCTTGGAGCAGCTTTTACGGGAGCGGCTGGCCGCAAGCCGGCAAAAGCTGGAGCAGCTGGCAGCGGTGCCAGCTTTCGCCGCGCCCGGGCAATGGCTGACCGGGATGGGGCAGCAGATCGACCGGGCGGAGCAACGCTTGCAGCGGCAATCTCGGGAGGCGCTGGATCGGTACCACCGGCAGTTGGCGGCTTACGGCGCTTCTTTATCGGCGCTGAGCCCCCTTGCCACCTTGTCCCGGGGCTATGCGCTGGCTTTAGACGCCCAGGGAACGCTGGTGACCAAGGCGTCCCAGGTGGAAACGGGGCAAAAGCTGACGGTGCGTTTGGCGCAAGGCAGCCTGCTGTGTCAGGTGGAGCAAAAGGAGGAAGTTTGATGGCAAGAAGTGCAAAAGCCGCCAAAAGCTATGAGCAAATGAGTGCAGAGCTGGAACAGGTTCTGGGCGAAATGGAGCAGGGCGGCTTGACCTTAGAAGAAATGTTGGCTCATTATCAGCAGGGTGTGGAGCTGATCCGGCAATGCCGGGAAAAATTGCAGGTAGCGGAGGAACAAATCAACCATGAAGAGTAACGCATATCTGACGGAGGTGGCTCCATTGGTGGAGCAGCAGCTCGCAAAGCTCCTTGCCACTGCCGACCCCCGGCAGGAAACCCTGTATGCCGCCATGCGCCATAGCGTATTGGCTGGGGGAAAACGGCTGCGTCCGGCTTTGTTTCTGGCCACGCTGGATGCGTTTGGTCAGGATAGCCGAGCCTATCTGCCTTTTGCCGCCGCGCTGGAAATGATCCATACCTATTCTCTGATCCACGATGATTTGCCGGCGATGGATAACGATGATTTTCGCCGGGGCAAGCCCACCTGTCATAAGGTCTACGGCGAAGCCATGGCGGTTTTGGCCGGGGACGGTCTGCTGACCCATGCCTTCGCGGTGATGGCCGGGCAGACGGCGGACCCCCAAAGGCTGCTGGCCGCCATTGCGCTGGTTGCCAAAGAAGCCGGTTTATCCGGCATGGTAGCCGGGCAGGCCACGGATATTTCTGTGGCTGGGCAGGAAATTGACGAGGAGCTGCTGCGGTATATCTACCGGGGCAAAACCAGCGCGCTGTTTGCAGCCGCCATCGGCAGCGCCGCCTGTTTGGCCGGCGCAGACCAGCGGCAACAGGACTTGCTGCGGCAATACAGCCTGCTGCTGGGCTATGTGTTCCAAATCGTCGACGATGTGTTGGATATTCAGGGAGACGCGGCGTTATTGGGCAAACCGATTGGCAGCGACGCCAAAAATGCCAAAACCACCTATGCCTCCTTGCTAGGCTGTGACCAGGCCATGGCCTATGCCCGCCAACTGGCGGAGCAGGCCCAAGAGCTGCTCAAGGACTTTGGCCCGGCGGCGGAGGTGTTGCGGGGGGTGCCGGAGTACTTCACCACCCGCACCCTATAAAGTTTGCGGCGCCAATCTAACCTCCGCGTATCGCAGCACCGCCATCTATCCGCGCTGCTCTGCGCTCTCTGATTGCGTTACTTTGCAATGGTATGGGCGAGTTTGCGTATCTGGGTGCGGATAGGGTGGTGTTCTAGGCTGGCTGGGCGGCGGTTGGCTGCTTTGTTTCGTTGGCGGACTGGCTGCTTTTTTTTGCGAAAACTGTCGTTTTGGCCTTTACCGGTTTTCAGACGGGTTGCCCCTTGCTGAGAAAAAATGCACATCGTGTCAATAAAAATCGGAACCAAAATAAAGAAAAAAACGTCTGAATATTGTCTAATCCCAAGGTTCGTGCTATAATAACTACATCTATGGGTAGAGTAGAACTGGAATTGACCAATGGGTAATAAGATGATAGAGAAAGCGGAAAGAAGAAAGTGAGGCTGCGCAATGTTTAAAAGCAAAGTCCGAAATAGTATCTTAGTTCTGTTGCTGTGCTTGGCGGTGTTTTGCTGCTGTGCTTGCAGCGACAAATCTACCGATGCGCAAGACGATGCGCAACCGGTGATTATTGAGCCCGGCGTCAACGGCGACAGCGCCCAGGAGGATCCCGATACGGCGGAACCGCCCAAAGAGGAAGATCCCAACGCCTTTGTGGATTACGGACGCAGCGCCACCCTGGAAGATCTAAGTGCAGCGCAAGCCAAGGTTACCTCCTATTATTTTGAGCAGACGATTCCCTATGTGGATGGCATGGTCAATATGCAGGTCTGGTACAAAGACAACAAAATGAAGATCGTTTCCTCCATGAACGGAATGGGCACTACCGAAATGTATTATGATTACAACGACTATACCGTCTTGTCTTATACGCCTTCGGAGGGGAATACTGCGGTGCTGATGGCATTTTCGCCGGATGATCCCGATTTGCCCGATCAACCCAAATCCGACGAGTACGAAAACTATTCCGTGATTTCCACCGAGGAGGTCAACGGGCAGGTTTGCCGGGTTTTGCAGACCGAAACCGGTGACAAACTTTGGATCAGCACTTTGTATGGGATGCCTTTACAGGTGGAATTTACCGATTCTTTGGGGGATCGCTATACCGTCGCTTATGAAAATATGCGGATCAACGATATTACCGATGTGGAGGTAGCTGTTCCCGAAGGGGTAACCGTTTATGATATGGGCAGCTCTGGACTGTAACCACTTTAGTTTTTGTGAAAATTGACGGGAGACTTACATATGCATGTTTGGTTTGGCGCGGTGTTGGCTTTGCTGACAGCTTTGGCTATGACGCCGCTGGCGATTCGTTTCGCCATAAAATATCATATTGTGGATCAGCCCAATGCCCGCAAGGTGCATGTAAAACCGGTGCCCAGGATGGGCGGGGTGGCGATTTATGCGGCTTTTGTGGTAGGGGTGTTGGCCTTGGGGGTGTACTCCCGGCAAATAGCCGCTTTGCTGGTAGCAGGCTCCATGGTGATGCTGGTTGGCTTTGTGGATGATGTGCGGGGAATATCTCCCAAGGTAAAGCTGTTGGGACAGTTAGCGGCGGCCTTGGTGCTGGTATATGGCGGCTCTTTCAGGGTGCAGTTTATCACCAATCCTCTGGATGGCGGCCTGATCTCCTTAGGGATACTGGCCGTGCCGGTAACGGTGCTGTGGCTGGTGGGCATCTCCAACGCGGTCAATTTGATCGACGGTCTGGACGGCCTTTCGGCAGGGGTTTCCGCGATCGCTGCTTTGTGCATGGCCGGTGTGTGTCTGGCTCAGGGAAATACGCTGGCAGCGGCATTGGCGGTAATTCTGGTTGGGGCGGCTGTGGGCTTTCTGCGCTATAATTTTAATCCTGCCAAAACCTTTATGGGCGATTGCGGTTCTTTGTTCCTGGGGTTTATCCTAGGCGCTATTGCGATTATGGGGCTTTCCAAGGGCGCTACGATCGTTTCCATCTTTATTCCTTTGATCATAATGGGGATTCCCATTTTTGATACATTTTTTGCCATTATCCGCCGGATGTTTTTGCATAAGCCGATTTTTGAAGCGGACAAGGGCCATTTGCATCATAGTCTGCTATCCTTGGGACTAAGTCATAAGCAAACCGTGCTGGCGATTTATGCCATCAGCCTGGTCATGGGTCTGGGTGCGGTGCTGATGGCGGTGCTTACCAGCTCGCAAGCAGTGGTAATTCTGGTGCTGATCACCATCTTTACCTTTGCCGGAGCGGAAAAGCTGGGCGTGCTGCGGGGGAAAAAGTCCGAAGCAAAGCTCACTACCAAAGAGGTTGGCTAAAACAGGCTGGCTTGGAGTACAATTAAAATCGTTATTGGTAAAAGGAGTGTTGTAGATGAATAAGGGAGCCGTAGCAGTACTGGTGATTACGGCGCTGGTATTTTGCACTGTTGGTTTTGTAATCGGCCAGGTGGTCAATGCAGTTACCCTGATGCCCGGAGGCAGCGATGATCCTTTGGTATCCCAAAGCTATGTGGATAAGCTGGTGGGGGAAAAGACCCTGGAACTGCAAACCCAGTTGGAAGATTTGCAGGCTTATGTAGTAAACGGCGGCACAGTGGATTTGCCCAGCGGCACGGATCCGAGCGATTCCGGTGACGCGGGACAAACCGGCAGCACCGGTGACAGCGGTACGACCAACACTCCCACCTATTCCTCGGTCAAGGTGACTTCCAACAGTATCAATATTCGTTCCTCGGCATCTACCACTGCTTCTATCGTGGGCAATGCTCCTTCCGGTACGGTGTTGACCTATCTGGGGGAAACCACCGCCAGCGACGGCGTTTGGTATCATGTGAAAATGAGCAATGGCACAGAAGGCTGGGCTGCCAGTTGGGTATGCGGCTCGCCGTATTAAGCCGCCGGAGGATGGTTGTTGTTTCGGGGTTGCCGCAAAGCTGCGACAGCCCTTTTTTGTTGCCGATCATTTTGCTGTTGAGTGTTGCCCAAGAAAAAAAGCTACGGTGCGGCTTTTTTTCTTGGGCGGTTGAAGGATGCAGGGAGCAGTATCGTTGCATTGATCGTAAAATATTTATTTGGGGAGCCGAACACCGGAGATAGCAGGTAGGTTTGGCCCCTTTTTCTATGATGATCCGGCGGCTAACAGACGAAACACGGTATAAATAAGAAAAAAGTGTTTGCACTTTTTCTATTTATATGGTATAAAAAATATTAATTCCCTATATATAAAAAAGAGATTATCTGCATGGGATATTACACAAAGGACAGGAAATCACCGATGATTGTTATGATTGCAGGTTTATCGATACAATATCAGCTATCCGGGCAAGGCGCCGCCGTGCTGCTTTTGCATGGCGGGGGTGTGGATAGCAGTCCG